>NZ_JASDCY010000101.1:0-3588 GCF_030407675.1 Kocuria sp. APC 4018
GCCCACCCGGCCCGGTGGGTGGGCGGCACCGGGCCGGGTGGGCTCAGGAACCTTGCGCGAGGGCCTGCTGCAACTGGGGCGCGAAGACCTTCCCCATGTGGATCTGCCCGGCCTCGTTGAAGTGGTACTGGTCGTACATGTATCCGCGGGCGTTGTAGGTGTCGATCCAGCCGCGCATCGGGATGAAACGCGCCCCGGTCTGACGGGCGGTGACCCGCAGCGCCTCCTCGACCCGCTGACGGTCAGCGTAGAAGACGTCGGAGCGGGAGATGACGCCGCCCACCACGATCGTGGACGTGGGGTACATGCGCTGCAGCTCCCGGACCACGGCGGTGGAGCGGGACGTGATGGTCGCGGAGCTGGCGCCGCGGTCGTTGCCGGAGCCGCCCACGAAGATCATGCCGGGAGCGCCCTTGGGCAGGGCCCAGTGGTTGTCCAGCACGCCCATGCCGTAGGAGCCGTAGTTGTTGCCCTGGTTGTTGGCCACGTACCCGATGCCGCCCATGCGGTAGACGGTCTGGTCGTAGCCGTTGGCGGCGATCCCGCGCCCCACCCACGAGCTCTCCGCCACCTGGGAGTCCCCGATCACCAGGGCGTCCTCGGCTCCCAGGGTGAGGTCGGCGCGCATGACCTTCGCCCGGGAGGCGTCCCACACCAGGGACTCCTTCTGGAACGTTGTGCGCACCGCGCCACCCGTTCCCGACGCCGCCCGGGGCAGTCCGTGGAGCGCGGTGTTGCGCTCCCACACGGCGGCCACGCTCTTGGACGCCGGGACGAAGCCGTAGGTGGCCGAGTGGTAGACCGTCCCGTTCGCGTAGCGCCTGGCGGAGGTGCCGGCCACGGAGATCTTTCCTCCGGCGGGGGCTCCCAGCCCGTGCTTCGTGGCGGTGGCGTCGAACGCTGAGGTGTCCGACGGGCGGGAAGGGGGTGTGCTGAACCGTGTGGTCGTGACCTTCCGGGTGGCAGTGGAGTACCGCATGGTGCCGCGTTCGAAGCGCTGCTCCACGCCGCCGGAGACGGCGTACTCCTGGGACACGGGATACCCGAGGCCGCGTTCGTACCCGGAACGCTGCCACGCGCTGAGGATGGCGCCCTTGATGGTGTGGCCGCCGGTCTTCGGGGACCAGTACGCCCGGCCCGCGTGGAACATCTGGTAGGCCCCGCCGCGCTCCAGGCCGCCCCGTTCAGGGGTCACCGCCGCACCCGTGCGCTTGTCGGTGGCCCAGCCGGCGCGGATGCCGCCACGCACCGTCTGCGTGCTCCCACTCTTGGCGTGCCACGTGAACGTGTAGCGAGAACCGGTGGAGGGGATGAGGAAGTCCTGCGCGGCCCCTCCCGCCACGGGGTGCTCGGGGCCGCTGGGCGCTCCCGCGTTGGCGGGGCCGCCGGCTGCGGTGTACGCGGTGCGCATGCCGCCGCGCACCGGGTGGGTGCCGGTTGCGGGGCTCCACACCAGTGTGGCGTTCGTGAACCGCTGGGATGCCACCCCGCTCACGTCCGTGGCCTCGTTGCCCAGCGGCAGACCGAAGCCCTGGATGTTGCGGGACCACGCGGAGTACATGCCGCCACGCACCACGGAGACGCTGGTGCGCGGGGTGTAGGTCAGGGCGCCGCGCTCGAACCGCTGGACGCAGCCACTGGAGGGGTACCCGCACTTCTCCCGTTCCACGGGCTCCCCGATGGCGGTGCGGAGCTCGGGGTGCGCGGTGTAGTAGGCGCCGATGGCGCCGTTGAGCGGGGGAGCGTCGTCGGCGTGGGCGCTCGGCAGGAACGCCGTGGTGGCGCCCAGGGCCAGGACGAGCGAGAGGACGAGAGCGACGAGTGCGCGCAGGGGGCAACGGCGGAGGAACGAGGGGTGCACAGGAGAGCCTCTGAGGAAAGCAGCGGGGGACCGTGGCCCGGAACGGACGGCCGCAGGGAGTCAGCCCGATCCCTGTGCGAACGCGAATGCGCTGGGCCGGTTCACATGCTACTCGACCACCGCGCGGCGGATCTCGTCCAACGAGGTGAGCTCACCCGCGTTGATGCGTTCGCGCACCGACTCGTACTGCTCCTGGGAGGACGCGAACGGGATCTCCCGCCCGTGGGCGTCCAGCAGGCGGCCGTCCACGAACTGGTCGCCGTCCTGCAGGGCGCCGGCCTCCCGTGGGGAGAGCACACGCAGTCCCACGGTGCCCATGCCCATGGCCTCCGTGGAGCGCTTGTGCACGCTGAGCTCGTTGAAGAAGAAGTTCATCACCAGCGCGGCCACCGCGGCGGAGGAGATCCCGGAGGAGAAGATGATGCCCACCCAGGAGGGGAACGCCGCGTAGAAGCCCGGGGCCACGATTGGCACCATCCCGAAGGACAGGGACACTGCCACGATGATCAGGTTCATGCCCCCGCGGTAGTCCACCCGTGCCAGGGTGCGGATGCCCGAGGACATCACGGTGCCGAACAGCACGAAGCCCGCGCCACCCATCACCGGCAGCGGGATCGCGGCGATCACCTGGCCGAGCACCGGGAGCATGCCCAGCAGCACCATGAACACGCCGCCCAGTGCCACCACGTAGCGGCTCTTGACCTTGGTGATCGCCACCAGGCCCACGTTCTGCACGAACGCGGTCTGGGTGAAGGAGTTGAACACGGGCGCCACGGCGGAGGAGAGCATGTCCGCGCGCAGCCCGTCCGCGATGCGCGCGGAGTCGATGCGCGATCCCGTGACCTCGGACAGGGCCAGGATGTCCGCGGTGGTCTCCGCCATGTTCACCAGGATCACGATGCACATGGCCACGATCGCCGCCATGTGGAACGTGGGCGGGCCGAAGTGGAACGGCGAGGGCAGCGCGAACCACGGGCCCTGCCCCACCTGCGAGAAGTCCGCCATGCCCACGGCCCACGCCACCACGGTGCCGACGACGATCGCCACCAGGATGGCCAGCCGGGACAGCACCGCGCCGCCGAACTTGGACAGCAGCAGCACCGCGAGCAGCGTGACCCCCGCCAGGGCGATGTTCGCCAGCGAGCCGTACCCGGGCGCCTTCTCGTCCCCGCCCATGGACCACGACGCCGCCACGGGCACCAGGGTGATGCCGATCGTCGTGATGATCGACCCCGTGACCACGGGCGGGAAGAACCGCAGCACGCGGGCGAAGAACGGGGCCATCAGGAACCCGAACACGGAGGCCACCATGATGGAGCCCATCACGGACGGCATGCCACCGCCCGTGGCCAGCACGGACAGCATGGTGGCGATCCCGGTGAAGGACACCCCCTGCACGAGCGGCAGCTGGCAGCCGATCCGCGGCAGCCCCCACGCCTGCAGGAACGTGGCGAACCCGCCCACGAACAGAGCGGCGGCCACGAGCAGGGCGGTCGTGGCGGCGTCGTACCCCGCGGCTCCGGCCACCACGAGCGGCACGGCGATAAGCCCGCCGTACATGGTGAGGATGTGCTGGACGGCGTAGACCACGGTGCGCCCGGCACCCAGCCGTTCGTCCTCGGGGCGGGTGCCCCGTTCCACGGCGGGGGCGGGTGCTGCGCTGCTGGACATGGGGATCCTCGATCAGGCGGTCTTGTGCGGGACACGGCAAGTGTAGGCGGGGGCCC
>NZ_JASDCY010000102.1:0-3586 GCF_030407675.1 Kocuria sp. APC 4018
AGTTCCTGACGTACGGAATCGGAGGTCTGGTAGACATCGGAGCCATCGGAACTGCCACAGCAGGATCGATTGCCTCGGCGTCCGGCGGCAACGACCTGCGAACTTCGCTGACCATCATCGCTCCGGCTGCGGCGGGCGGCGGATGGGACACCGTGGCGCGGGAGATGCAGCAGGCGCAGCGTGCAAACGGGATCGTGAACAACACACAAGTGGTGAACATCCCCGGAGCGGGGGGCACGATCGCGCTGGGCAACCTCGAGATCCTCTCCGGCAAGGCCAACAACCTCATGGTGGGCGGCACAGGCCAGCTCGCTGCCACCATCCAGTACGAATCCGACACCACGTACGAGGATGTCACTCCCCTCTCCGTACTTGTGGAGGAGTATGACGTGATCGCTGTGGCGGCCGACTCCCCGCACAAGACCCTCAAAGAACTCATGACTGCGTGGGTCCAGAATCCGGGCAAGGTTCCGTGGACCGGCGGCGGATCCTTCGATCAGCTCGTGGTGGCGGACATGGCCATCAAGGCGGGTCTCTCCCCCAAGGACATGATCTACGTGTCGTCCGACGGCGGTGGGGAATCCACCCAAGCCCTGCTGAACGGCACCGCGGCAGCGGCCGCCTCCGGATACCCGGACACCATTGACCAGGTGGAATCCGGGCGGCTGCGCGCATTGGCGATCGTGGCCAAGAATCCCGTCCCCGGTGTGGAAATCCCCACCACAGTGGAACAGGGCTACGACGTGACCCTCGCGAACTGGCGTCTGATCGTGGCACCGGGTGGCATCCCCCAGGACGAGAAGCGAGAACTCGAAGCGATCGTGGAGGAGACCATTGCCACACCGCAGTGGCGGGATGCCATCGAGCGTTACTACTGGAACGAGAACGTGATTACCGGGGAGGACCTCACACGCTTTCTGGAAACGGAGAAGGCCCGCATCCAGGGCCTCTACAAGGAGTTGGGACTGTGACAGGAGATGCAACCGGTTCCGCGCCGGCCTCTGCGGCTCAGCCGCGTTCAGCCGAGGGCCGCCCCTCGCTGCTGAGCGATATGGCCGTGCCTCTCGTGCTTGCGGCTTTCGCCACGTACCTGCTGGTGGGGTTACTGAGCATGACCGTTCCAGACTCCGTGGACTTCCCGGGGCCCCGCTTCTTCCCTGCCGTGATCGTGGCACTGATCTATCTACTGGTGACTGCGCAGGCGTTCTCCACCTGGCGCACCCGTGCGAGAAACTCACACGCAGCCACGCCTGGCTCCGGATCCGCCGTGTCGGGCAGCACAGCTACGACCGCGGTCGATGACGCCGCACCTCAATTCTCGTGGCACTCCTTTGCCTGGGTGGTGGGTGGATTCCTGGGATTCGCCCTGACCTTGGAGTTCCTGGGCTGGATCATCGGAGCAGCCATGCTGTTCTGGTGCGTGGCCCGGGGGTTTGGTTCTGGTCGTCCCTGGTTCTCCCTGGTGGTGGGGCTGACGGTGAGCTCCCTGGCCTACATTGCTTTCGACATGGCCCTGGGGCTTTCTCTCCCCTCGGGCGTTCTAGGAGGTGGGTTCTGAATGGAAACCCTGTCCCTGCTGCTCGACGGCTTCGCTGGCGCCCTGACCCTCCAGAACATCTTCTGGGTCGTGCTGGGGTGCTTCCTCGGTACCGCCGTGGGTGTCATGCCCGGGCTGGGGTCTTCCATGGCCGTAGCCCTGCTGCTGCCCGTGACCTTCGCCCTGGACCCGACCGCAGCGTTCATCATGTTCTCGGGGATCTACTTCGGCGGTCTGTTCGGGGACTCCACCATGGGCATTCTCATGAACACGCCAGGGCAAGCCTCCGCGATCGCCTCCACCTTCGAGGGTCACAAGATGGCGCTCTCAGGCAGAGCACCCCAGGCCCTGGCCACCGCCGCCATCGGCGCGTTCATCGGGGGGTTCGTGGCTTCCGTCGTCGTCGTGTTCTTCGCGCCGTTCCTCGCGGACTTTTCCACAAAGTTCGGACCCGCCGAGTACTTCGCCCTGGCCCTGTTCGCCTTCGTTGCCACGTCTTCCGTGGTGACCGACTCCGCGGTCAAGGGCCTGCTCTCACTCGCCTTCGGACTGGGCATCGCCGTCATCGGTATCGACTCCGTCACGGGTATCCCTCGCTTCACCATGGACTCGCCCTACCTCTTCGACGGCATTTCGCTGGTGACCGTGACAGTTGCCGTACTCGCTCTCGGTGAGGTCATCTACTTCGCCACCATCGCACGGTTCAAGTCCCAGGGCGAGATGCTGCGGTCCCAGGGCAGGCCCTGGCTCAGCAAGGCAGAGCTACGGGAAGCGACACCCGCATGGCTGCGCGGCACCGCCATCGGCCTGCCGTTCGGGGTAATTCCCGCCGGTGGAGCGGAGATTCCCACGTTCTTGGCGTTCGGAGCGGAACGCAAACTGGACCGACGACGCCCCGACCCGCAGTTCGGTAAGGGCGCGATCCGCGGACTGGCAGCGCCGGAAGCGGCCGGCAACTCGACCACTGGCATGGCCATGGGGGCACTTCTCGCCCTGGGCCTGCCCATATCCGGCACGGCCGCGATCATGCTCGCCGCGTTCCGGCAATACGGTTTGCAGCCGGGGCCGTTGCTCTTCGAGCGTTCACCGGATCTGGTGTGGTCCCTGCTAGCGAGCTTTTTCATCGCAATGATCGTGCTGTTGATCATCAACCTTCCGTTCGCCATGGTGTGGGCGAAGTTGCTGCTCATCCCGCGCCCGTATCTCTACGCGGGCATCACCGTGTTCTGCGGCCTGGGAATCTACGCCACATCCGGATCCACCTTCGACCTGCTCATGCTGCTGGGTGTCGGCGTCGTGGGATTTTTGATGCGCATGCACGACTATCCGCTGGCCCCCCTCATCATCGGCATGGTGCTGGGCCCTCTGGCTGAGACGAGTCTCCGGGATGCCCTGATCAGCGCGGACGGAGACGCCTCCGTCCTGGTCAGTGGACCCATCACGCTCACGCTCTACGGCGTTCTGCTGATTGTTCTGCTGCTGACCCTGCGGAGCAAGGTCACGAGCCGCACCCGTCGGGACGTCTGACGACGACCCCGCCCCGGGCGGCGTCGTCCCCCGGACGGTCCCGGGGAGGATCAGGGCTGCGGGTCGCGCGCGTCGTAGCGCAGGAAGCCGGGGAACGCGCGCACCAGGAGCAGCACGAGGACCAGGCACACGGCCGCCCCGCCGAGCGCGGCCCAGCCCGGGCCGAGCAGCTGACCACCCGCTCCCAGCACGGCGTCGCCGAGGCGGGGCCCTCCGGCGACGACGACGATGAAGATGCCCTGCAGCCGGCTGCGCAGGGCGTCCGGTGTCGCGGCCTGCAGGATGGTGGTGCGGAAGAGCATGGACACGGAGTCCATGACCCCGGCGGCCACAAGGGTCGCGCACGAGAGCACGAGGGGCCAGGCGGTCTCCGACCCCGCGCCCCCGGACGCGAGCAGCACCACCCCGCCGAACGCCATGATGCAGACCGCCCAGCCGGCCACGGCGGAATTTTTCAAGGTGTTTGAGGCCAGTGGGTGTCAGGCGGCTACCGGTTCGGCGGCGGTTGGTTGGTTGATCCAG
>NZ_JASDCY010000103.1:0-3582 GCF_030407675.1 Kocuria sp. APC 4018
CCGCGACGAGTTCCAGGCCCAGGTCCCGGACTTCGTGCCCCTGGACATGGACACCACCGTTCTCGCGTCCGGTGTGGTGGAGATTGCGCTGGGTGCTTCCCTGATCGCCGCCCGGTCACGACGCCGCACGGTCGGGCTGGTCGCCGCCGGCTTCTTCGCCGCGGTGTTCCCCGGGAACCTGGCCCAGTGGATCCACCACCGGGACGGCTTCGGACTGGACACCGACACCAAGCGCTTCGTACGCCTGTTCTTCCAGCCCGTCCTCATCGCCGCGGCGCTGTGGTCCACCGGCGCTCTGCGAGGCCTTCGCAAGTAACCGCACGGGTCGCCGGCCGTGGCGCGCCACGACCGGCGGGCCGGGCAGCTGACAGGCTCCCCTGAGGGTTCCTTCACGCTGCCCTGCCCCACCCGCGTTCACCGAGGCTCCCGGTGCCGCCCCACCATGGCGGCGCCCAGCACCCCCACGATCACGTCGAGGAGGGTGTCCAGCGGCGGGATGTGGATCTCCGGGGTCACGAACAGGAACCCCAGCAGCTCCATGATCTCCCACACCGTGGCGAGCGACAGCCCGGCCAGCGCGCACAGCAGGTACGGTTCCCGGCGCGCGTCCCGCATCCGGTCCCGCAGCTGCGCGCTGCCTCGCAGCACCCGGTTCCAGAGCATCCACACCAGTGCGTGGACCGCGAGGAAGTGGATCAGGATGTCCCACCACCAGATCCGGTTGTAGAGCTGCTGCGCCGCGCTCACCGCCGCCGTGAGCAGGATCAGGGAGCACACCGCCCGCGGCCATGGCGCGCGGAACCACAGGAACGCGATCACCTGCCCCAGCCCGGCCAGCATGAGCACGGCGGTGTCCACCCAGCGGGCGTCCAGGGCGTAGACCAGGGCCACCACGATCGCCGTGAAGCACGTGGCCGACGCCGCCACCGCACCCGCTCGGCGCCACCACCCCGTGCGCCGCGCGGGGTTCTGCACGGTCTCGGCCGGCACGCCTGCATCCGGCGCCGAGGACGACGACGCCGCTGTCGCCCCGTCCTGCTCGCAGCCCGAGTTCGAGCCCCGGTGGGCCGGCACCTCCGAGGGACGGGCGCGCCCGGGCGACCGTGCGGCGTCGTCGTCCCGGGGGCCCTCCGGGGAGGTGATCCGTGCTGCGGAATGGTGCGTCACGGGCGGGCACCCCGGCGGGGCAGACGAGTGCGGATCCGCATCCACGGCCGCTCGGTGCGCCAGTTGGCGCGCAGCGTGGCGGCGGCCATGCGCAACTGCCTGCGGATCCGCGGCGGCGAGACCACCGCCCGCCACGAGACCACGGCGGCACTGCCCGGGTCCAGGACCACCCGCTCGTGGGGCCGCACGCGGAAGCTGAGGTCGAAGTCGTCGTGCACGTGCGCGTCGCGGTGCACCGTGGAGGACACCCGCCGCCACCAGGACCGCGTGAACGCCATGTTGGAACCCCACAGCGCCCAGTGCCCCAGGGCGGTCCCTGCCACCAGCCGGTAGGCCGTGATGTAGGCGGCGCCCAGGACCCGTCCGGCCGCGGGGAACCGCGGGCCGAAGTGCGCGATCCCGGAGACCGCCACCACATCCTTGCCGTGCGGCTGGACGATTGCGCCTGCCAGCGTGTTCGCGTGCCGCTCCACCCACCCGGGAGAGGGCAGGCTGTCCGCGTCGCAGCGCAGGATCAGGTCACCGTGCGCGGCGTCGTATCCGGTTGCGGCCGCATGGGCGACGCCGGGCTCCGGCTCACGCACGCACCGCACCTCGGGGTGCCGCGCCAGCACCTCTGCCAGGTGGTCGGAGGACGCGTTGTCCACCACCACGATCTCGTCCGGCACGCGGGTCTGCTCCCGCAGGGCGCGCAGACAGCGTTCGAGGTACGCGGCGTCGTTGCGCACGGGGATGACGACGCTGCACGTCATGCTCTGCGCCGCACTCACCCGTTCCACCCGCACAGTCTGTCACGCCGCCCGTGAGGTGACCTGGGTACAGCGGTGGGTGCAAGCAGTGGAATGGACCCTCCATCTCCGAGCGGATCCAGCACGGCTGCTCGCGTGATCGCGCCCTTACGGTGGTCCCGCACATCTCGGTACACCTGCCCGCGCTGGGATCGCGACGATCAGCGCGCCCGCCCCGCCGCCTCCCGCTCCAGCAGGCTCCGCTTCACGTCCTCACCCCACGCGAAGCCACCCATCGAGCCGTCCGCGCGCAGCACCCGGTGGCACGGCACGAACAGCGCCACGGGATTGCGCGCACACACCGAGGCCGCCGCCCGCACCGCCCGCGGGGTGCCCAAGACCTCCGCGAACTCCGTGTACGTCTGCGGGTCACCGGGCCGGATGCGCCGCAGCTGCTCCCACCCTGCGAGCTGCCCGTCCGTGCCGTGCAGCTCCACGGGCACGGCCATGACCGGGTCGAGCTCCCCCGCGTAGTACGACCGCACCGCGTCCATCGCGGCCACGGTCCCGGCGCGCACGTCCTGCGGACGCCACTGCTCCCGCACCCGGGCCAGCGCCTCATCGGGGGACGTCGTCCAGCCCGAGGCGATCACCGCCCCGTCCGGCCCGGCCACGGCCGTGAAGGGGCCGTCCGGGGTGTCGATGGTCTCCACGGTGTGGGTCATGGCTGCTCGCTCTCGTCGAAGGTGGCGGGTGGTGTCAGCGGACCCCACAGGTGGGTGGTGGCGTAGCTGCGCCACGGGGCGGCGTCCTGCGCCCACGCGGTCAGCGCCTTCTTGTCCCCGGGCAGGCCGATCCGCTGGGCACCGGCCCGCATGGCGCCGTCGTCCACCAGGAACACGTCCGGGTCCCCGGTGACCCGCATGCGCACGTGGTCCGCGGTCCACGGCCCCACCCCGGGAAGCGCGAGCAGGGCGGCACGCTGCTGGGCGGCGTCGTCACTGAAGGACAGACTGAGCTCCCCGGAGGCGACTGCGCGTGCGGCCCCGAGCACCGCGCGCACCCTGGCCGCGGGACCGCGCAGGAAGCGCTCGCCGTGCTCCGCGATCGCCGCCGCCGTGGGGAACATGCGGCTCAGCCCCGGGGCGAAGTCCGGGGCGGGCTCACCCATCTCCCGCGTGCGGGCGCCGAGCATCGTGCGCGCGGCGGCCAGGGAAATCTGCTGACCGATCAGGGTGCGGAACAGTGTCTCCTCCGGGTCCACGGAGCCGACGACGCGCACACCCGGCCGGGCCTCGACGAGCGGGTGCAGGGCGGGCACGCGGGAGAGCGCCTCGTCCACGGCCAGGGGGTCGGCATCCAGGTCCAGGAGCCTCCGGACCCGGGCGATCAGGGCGGGCAGGTCCGCGAGGTCCGTGAGTCGCGCCCGAAGCCTCAGCTCGTCCTCGCCCTGCCGGTACACCCGCAGCCAGGCGGGTCCGCCGGGCAGGCGCAGGGTCCGGGAGTACGAGGTGGCCGTCCCGGCCTCCACCCCCTCGACGGCGTGCACCGCGAACCACACGAACAGGCCGTGCAGGTCCAGGGGTGCGCGGTAGCTCAGGGCCAGGTCCACCTCGCCGAAGTCCGCAGCCGGGGAGAGGGTCGCGTTGCGGGAGGTGTTCCGCTGCACCGCGGGGCGGGGCAGGGA
>NZ_JASDCY010000104.1:0-3525 GCF_030407675.1 Kocuria sp. APC 4018
CGACGCTGCCCGCCCACTTCCGCGCCAGCACACCCGCGCGGGCTGCCACCTCCGCCAGCTCTGAGGGGCTGCTGCATTTGCTCCGTTGGTGCAGAAATCGTTGCGGAAGTCTGCACCAACGGAGCAAATGCAGAGGCGGGGCAGGGGCATCCCGCACACGCCGGGCCGGTCAGCTCAGCGGCGGATCCGGTGGTAGGCCGCCGCCACGTCCTGCGCCCTGGGCAGCGCCAGGTGTCCCGGGTGGCCGCGGTGGTGGGCCAGGGCGTCCAGCCCGTCCCGCACCACCCGTTCCAGGGCGGCGTCCACGAGCTCGGTGAGGGGTGTGCGGCCGTCCGCCGTGCGCTCGACCTCCTCGATGAGCCGCGCGATGGCCTCCGTCTGCGAGGGATCCACGAGCTGGCTCAGGGCGGAGACGTCCACGTCCTCGCGGCCCCGCTGGATGGTGTCGAGCCCGCGAGCGCGAGCGGGTTTGTCCCTGCCACCCCGATGGGCGGTGCCGTGGCGCGGACCGGGCCGGGCGGCGTCGTGCCCCGCGGCACCGGATCCGGGCGGGGTGGCTCCGCGTTCAGCCGGGAGCGTGTCGGACGCTCCCGAGACGCCGCCGGGAACGTGGGAGCGGATCTGCCCGAAGGACTCCGCGGGACGCATGTCGTCGGGGCGCAGGAAGTGCCGCACCACCTGTCGCGCGCGGTCGGTGACGTCCAGGGCACGGTAGTCGTGCATGGCGATCACGAGGTCCGCGACGTCCAGGAACGCCCCGGAGCCGCCCGTGACCAGGATCGAGGACACCCCGCGCTCGGTGTAGAGGGCGCCCACCCGGTCCACGAACGGCGTGATGGGCTCGCGCTCGCCCGGGACCATGGCGCGCATGCGCTCGTCCCGGACCATGAGATTGGTGGCGCACGTGTCCTCGTCCAGCAGCAGCACGCCGGCCTCCGCCTCCACCGCCTCGACCGTGGCGGCCGCCTGGGACGTGGAGCCGGACGCGTTGGACGTGCTGAAGTCGCGGGTGTCCGCGCCGGTGGGCAGGTTGGTGATGAAAGGGGAGACGTCCGTGTGGGACACCGCCCGACCGTCCTCCGCGCGCACGGACACGGCACTCGGCAGGGTGACCACGCGCTCCCGACCGTCGCCGGGCACGTGGCTGTAGACCCCGCGCTCCAGGGCCTGCAGCAGCGTGGACTTGCCGTGGTAGCCGCCGCCCACGACCACCGTGACGCCCTCGGGCACGCCCATGCCGCTCACGGTGGAGCCGTCCTCGAGCTCGAGCTCCACGCGCAGCCGCGGCGGGGTCTCGAACGGAACCGCCCCGTGGGCGAGCGGCTCGTCCCGGTGACCGGAGGCGCGGGGCAGCACGGCGCCGTCGGCCACGAACGCCACGAGTCCGCGCTGGGGCAGCTGCGCGCGCAGGTGCTGGGCGTCCAGGTGAGAGGTCACGTGCGCCTCGAACGCGGCGGGGTCCAGGTTCTCCCAGCGCAGCGCGCGCTCGACGACGCCCGGCAGCACCTCCGTGAGCAGCCGGTGCGCGGCGTGGCCCCTGATGCGCCGCCCGGCAGCGGGCAGGGCGATCTCGCAGCGCAGCTCCACCGCGGCGCCCGGGTCAGCGGTCTGCGACGACGCCGCCCGGCCGGCCCCACGCCCACCGCTCTCCGTGACGGCGTCTCCCGTCCGGGGCATCCCTGACTCGCGGGCCGGGGCGGGATCCACCGTACTCCCGGGGTCCGGCACGATCACGGAGGAGCGCTCGAGGATCTCCTGGCCCGTGCGCTGGATCGAGATGCCACCGGAGTCCTTGCCGCCGCGCGGGCCCAGGTCCCGGGCGGCCCGGGCGAACTCCCGGGTGAGGAAGTCCCCGGCGGCCACGCGGGCGTCCCGGGTGGCGATCAGCTCGGGAGGGATCCCGGTGTCGGCCAGGCTGACCCGGATCCGGGCCAGGGACGGCGGGGCGTACGGGTCCGACTGCACCCGGTCCACGATCAGCTCCGCATCACCCAGCTGCCACGAGCCCTTGAGCTGCTTGTAGGCGCCGTAGCTGCCGCCGTCCAGGCTGCGGAGGGTCTGGGCGAGGTCCGTGCGCGGTGAGCTCATGGGTCCATGGCACCACATGAACCGGGTCCGCTGCACTCGCGGGAGCGCGGCCACTGCCCCGGCCGGGACGTGCGGCCGCGCGGCGCAGCGGCCCGGCTGTCAGGGTCTGCGCGCGACGAGCTGGTACGTGTGCCAGTGCTTGGGCCCGGAGAACGCGGGGCCGTCGCGCTCCTCCTCGTGCAGACGCAGCACCTCCAGGCCGGTGACCAGCTCGTCCACCTCGTCACGGGTCAGGAACGTGCCGTCCCCCGCGGCCCAGTCGTCCCGGTCGCCGAAGAGGTCCACCGCCAGGACGCCTCCCGGGCGCAGCGCCCGGAGGACGGCGCCCCACAGCTCGGGGAAATCGACGCGCGGAACGAACGGCAGCGAGACGCACGCGAGCACCAGGTCGCACGGCGGCAGCTCGCGCAGGTCCTGCAGGCGGGCCCGGGTGTGCTCGATGGCGCGGTCCGTGGCAAGCTCCGCGATGGTCTCCACCACGGTGGGATCGGCGTCGAACGTCTGCACGAGCCAGCCGTGGTCGGCCAGGAACGCGGCCTCACGCCCCGCCCCGCAGCCCAGTTCGACGGCGCTGCGCCCCTCACCGGGTCCCGCCGCCTCCGCCGCCAGGCGGGCGAGAGGCCGGATGCCCCGTCCGGCCTGGGCGGCGTTGTACCGGCCCCAGTGGTCCGCGTCCACGTGTCCCATGCGGACCAGTATGCGCCGCCCACCGGCTCAGGCGACGCTCCTCCGCTGCACCCGCCCCAGCACCACCGCCGCCACGAAGCACAGCACGTAGGCTCCGGCCACGGCGGCCCAGCCGGCGGTGAACGCCCCCGTGAGGTCCACGAGCTGGCCCACCACCACTGGCCCGAGCGCGAAGCCCAGGTACATCCCGGTAGCCACGAGCCCGGACGCCACACCGATCCGTTCCTTGGGCACGGCGGCCACGATGCCCGAGTTGATCACCACGTTCGCGGCCAGGGGCAAAGCGGCGTGGAAAGCGACGCCCAGCCACATGAGCCAGTGCTGCTTTGTGGTCTCCGCGAGCACGAGCAGCCCGAGCCCCACGATCCCGCCCACGCTCATGACCTGGATCAGCGGCGCGGGCCTGCCCAGTCTGCCGGTCACCTGACCCCACCCGATCCGGCTGGCGATCCCGATCACTCCCATCACACCCAGCAGCAGCCCGGCCACCGTGATGGTGTACCCCATGGCCCGCACCGCGAACAGGGACACGTACACGTTCACGCCCTGCGTGCCCACCGCGTTGAGGAAGGAAGTGAGCGTCAGCAGCCACACGGCAGGCGGCAGCGCCCCCGACGACGCCGCGGCGCCCCTTCCCGAGGCCCCCGCGCCCGCCGCGCGCAGCCCGGGTCGTTCCGGCGAAACCTGGCCGGGGTCCGGGTTCACGCCGTCGGCCGCGGCGTCGGACAGTTCCACGGGGGCGGACTCGAA
>NZ_JASDCY010000105.1:0-3133 GCF_030407675.1 Kocuria sp. APC 4018
TCGATCCTGAATCTCGCCCTGCGTCAGGCGGACTTGCTGTGAACCACTGGACTCAACTCACCCTGACACGCAGGGGCCGGGGACCGTTGAAGCCGTCATGAACACTGGATACGACAACTACCGGCCCGAGGTGCACAAGAGTGAGGAGCAGTGGCGTGAGGAACTGACGCCGCAGGAGTTCCAGGTACTCCGGAAGGCGGGCACCGAGAGGCCGTACACGGGCCAGTACTACGACGCGCACACCACCGGTGTCTATCAGTGCCGGGCGTGTGGCCAAGAGCTGTTCACCAGCACTGATAAGTTCGACTCGCACTGCGGGTGGCCCTCGTTCTGGGCTCCCCTGGCCGAGGACAGGGTGCGTTACCTACGTGATCGGTCCTTGGGGATGGAGCGCATCGAAGTGCGCTGTTCCCGATGCGACTCCCACCTGGGGCACCTCTTCGAAGGTGAAGGTTTCCAGACCCCCACCGATCAGCGGTTCTGCATCAACTCGATCTCCATGAAACTGATTTCCTCCGACTGAGTGGCCGCCCACCGGCTGAACCCTCAGCGCGCCGGCTCCAGGGCTTCGCCGCCGCCGGCGCGCTGACCAACCGGCCCCCAGGTCACCGGGGCAGAGAACATGGGCCGGGACGGGGTACCGCACCAGCAGTTCCCGTCCCGGCTCGTTCCGGGTCACGGCAACGGTCGTTTCCGGGCTACCGGCGGCGGGCGTGCTGCAGCGACTCGGCAGCCGTGAGGATGGATGCCCCCAGAAGCACGGTGTCCTTGAGCAGGAACTGCCCCACCATGGACAACTTGGTTTTCCCGTGGTTCTCCTGCTGCACTCCCGGGGTCGTGGCCATGAAACTGAGCGTGGTGACGAACATCCCTACCGCCCCGAGGCTGCCCAGGGCCGAAGCGCGCGGGGCGAGGGGCTTGGCGGCGATGAGAGCTCCCATACCGATCTCGGCCACCCCGATCAGCTGCGCTGTCTTCTTCTCCCCCAGCTTCTTGAGCACCCCGGAGAACAAGGGGCTGGAGGTGACCAGGGGCCTGATGTTCTCCATCTCGTAGTCCTGGAATTTCAGGGAACCGATCCAGACGAGGTTCGTCACCAGGGAATAGCGCAGTACCGAATTCCCCATCTGCTCGATCCCCGTGGTGGAAGTGTTCTTCGTCATCATTTTCTTGTCTCCTCGTTTTTTCTTGTAGATATCACTCGGACTTGAAAAGGAACCCACGGTTCCATGCTCATGCAGCACCTGGTTCTGCACCGGCAACCCGCGGTTTCCCACCGACGCAGCGTGGTACGCACACCCCGTCTTCCGCGTTGTCTGTGCCGCAACCCTTTCCCCGGGCCACCTGCGGAACTCGCGCGCACAGGCGCGTCGGGACGACCTCGTCGGCTTCGTGCGCCACCTCACGTGCTTCCGGACGCATCATGGTCCGGAATCGTCGTCGCCAGGTGTCAACAGGGCTCATCCCTTCCGAGCTATCGGCCTGCGAGTCGAACCGTGCCCATGAACAACTTCGCAGGCCATGTCGGCGGCCAGCTCGACCAGCGCAGGATCCCGTGTCATCTTGGCGGACGTTTTCGCCCCGTCGTACAGCACCATCACCTTGTCCACCGCGGTCGAGGACCCGTCCTCCCCGAGCAAATGGGCGATATGTGAGGCCAGTGCTTCCCGGTAATGAGCGATCACCTGGCCCACCCCGAGATCATCCGGGCGTTCGATGGCGGCGTTCATGAACGGGCATCCGTGGAACGTGCCGGCCAGAACATCGACAGAGATTCCATCGAAGAAGACTCTCAAGCGCTCAGTCGCGCTGGCCCGGGGGTCGTCCCTGGTTTCGGAAGCGGCTTTCCAGGTGGCCTCCTCCTGCTGGAGGTAAGCCACTACCAGAGCCTGTTTGTTGCCGAAGTGGTGATACATGCTGCCCTTGGCCACGCCGACCTCAGCGATCACCAGATCGATGCCGGTGGCATTGATGCCGCGTGTGTAGAACAGCCGGCGGGCGGTCGCCATGATCCGCTCACGAGCTCCCGTGGACCTCGCAGGCGACCGGTTCGGCGCAGTGGCCTGGGCTTCGGGGATGACTGCCATCATGCGCACCATGCTAGACGGATCCGTCTATTCTGGCTAGACGGATCCGTCTACAATCGTGGCTGGCGCCGCGCCGGAGGCCCGTAAGACAACCGATCCCCCGGGTCTCTGACGGGGCTTGGAGGAGGAAACCTGAACGCTGAAATTCTCGCTATCAACGGTGCGTCCGGTGGTGTCTACGGTGTGCCGGCAACCGTGGTGACGAAGGGAATGATGGCATGATGCAGACCTATCAGTACGACGTGGAGATCCTGCACCTGCTCGTGTCCCCGGGCCATGCCTACTTCGGCCGCGCCCGGGACGGCGCGGCGGACGTGCCCACCACGGATGCCGACCGGGTCGAGCTGGTGGCCGGCAAGGGCGTGGTGGGCGACCGGTTCTTCGGCAAGGCCGCGCACATGGACGCCGCCCTCACCCTGCTCGCCGTCGAAGCACTCGAGGCCATGGCGGCAGATCTGGGCACACCTCCCTTCGACCCGCTCCTGACCCGGCGCAACGTGGTCCTCCGGGGCGCCGAGCTGGCGCCCCTGCTCGGCGGGGAATTCGCGTTGGAGTCCCAAGGTGCTTTCGTGCGGCTGCGGGGTGGGCGGCCGGCCCACCCCTGCGCCTGGATGGACCGGGTGCTCGCCCCGGGCGCGCACGCCGCCATGCGCGGCCGGGGCGGCCTGCGCTGCCAAGTGCTCTCGGACGGGTTCCTGCACCGCGGGCCGGCCGTACTGCACAGCCCTGTCCCGCTCGAGGCCGAACGAGCCGGGGATTCCGTCCGGCGGCGACCGACACGGCTGCCATAGCGCCCCTCGTAGGTGACGCAGCCAGGGACCCCCTTGCTTTACGTAAGGCCCGGCTACCGGTCACCCGCGGCAACGATGACGCAGTTGGGGTTCCCGCGGGGGCCGTACGGGTAGATCGATGTGGCAGTGCGCTGTGTGGCGTATGCCGCCTCGGGATTCCTGTGGCCGCTGGTCGTCTCCGGAATTTTTCAAGGTGTTTGAGGCCAGTGGGTGTCAGGCGGCTACCGGTTCGGCGGCGGTTGGTTGGTTGATCCA
>NZ_JASDCY010000106.1:0-3083 GCF_030407675.1 Kocuria sp. APC 4018
CGGCACGGTCTACGTGCTGGTGGCCGCGGTGTGGCTGGAACGGCGGCGTTCCGCCTCCTCATTCGGACTGGACATCCGCGATCCCCGGCGCCGGCGCAGCCCGCGCACGGACTGGGTGCGGATCCCCCACCAGGTGTGGCTGGACGTCAGCGACGGCTCCCTGTGGCTCGGGCTGCTCCACCTGGTGCTCACGTGCGCCCTGGGCTGGCTGGCCCTGCTGCCGTTCGTGACGGTGGGTGCGGGCGTCGCCCTCGCCACCGCTCCCCTCTACGCCCCGGCGGACTCCGTGGTGCGGCAGCTGATGGCCGCCGCGGGGAACCTTCCGGAGTGGGCGCTCGTCCTGCTGGGCGTGACGGCGGTGCTGCTGAGCATCTTGGTGGGCGTGCTGGCCACGGTGGCCCACCGTGCGCTGTCCGCCGCGCTGCTGCGCCAGAGCGAGGCCGTGCGCCTGCGCCGTGAGGCCGCAGAGTCCCGCCGCCAGGCGGAGCACGAGTCCGCCGCCAAGGAGTCCGCCGTGCGCGGCGCGGAGACCGAGCGCTCTCGCATCGAGCGGGACCTGCACGACGGCGTCCAGCCGCAGCTGGTCTCGGTGGCCATGAACCTCTCGATGGCCACGTCCCGGATCGACACCGATCCCGCGGCCGCCAAGGAGCTCGTGGCCGAGGCCCACGGCACCACCAAGGCCGCCATCACCGAGCTGCGCCGCCTCGCCCGCGGGTTCCACCCCGCTGTGCTCGAGGACAGGGGGCTCGACGCCGCCGTGTCCGCCGTGGCCGCGCAGGCGCCGTTCCCCGTGGACGTCTCCGTCACGGCCCCGCGCCTGGATTCCCGCACGGAGGCCGCGATCTACTTCGCGGTGTCCGAGGGCCTCACCAATGCCGTCAAGCACTCCGGGGCGCGCTCCGCCGACGTGGCCGTGTCCGTCCAGGACGGCCCCGTTCCCGGCACCGCCGTGGTGGTGGCCGGCGTGCGCGACTTCGGCCGCGGCGGCGCCCGGGTGGTCCCCGGCGGAGGGCTCTCCGGGATCCAGGACCGCATCCGCTCCGCGGGCGGCCGGTTCTTCGTGACCTCCCCCGCGGGTGGACCCACCGAGGTGATCGTGGAGCTGCCGCTCACCGACCCCGCCACCACGCCCCGCGCCACGCGGAGCACACCTGAGACGGACCACGCCGCCCACCACGGGGGCGCGAGCGCACCGGGCGCACCGGGTGGGTCGGGGCAGGGAACCGGCGGTGCGGCGTCGTCGTACCCCGCGGCCGGAAACGCGTACCCCGCAGCGGGAGAGGAGAACTGAGATGCGCATCGTGATCGCCGAGGACGCCGTGCTGCTGCGCGCGGGGCTCGTGCGCCTGCTCACGGACGCCGGGCACCAGGTGGTGGCCGAGACGGACACCGCCGAGGGCCTCGTGAAGGCCATGGAGGAGCACCGCCCGGACTTCGCCCTGGTGGACGTGCGGCTGCCGCCCACGTTCAGCGACGAGGGCATCCGCGCCGCCGTGCTGATCCGCTCCGCGCACCCGGAGGTGGCCGTGCTGGTGCTGTCCCAGTACGTGGAGGAGCGCTACGCGTCCGAGCTGATCGCGTCCCGTCGCGAGGGCCTGGGCTACCTGCTCAAGGACCGTGTGGCGGACGTGGACCAGTTCCTCGAATCCGTGCAGACCGTGGGTTCCGGCGGCACCGTGCTGGACCCGGAGGTGCTCACCCAGATCCTGGTGCGCTCGCGGCGTCGCGAGGACATGGAGCTGCTGTCCCCGCGCGAGCGCGAGGTGCTGGGCCTCATGGCGCAGGGGCTGTCCAACGCCTCGATCGCGGCGAACCTCTACCTCACAGAGTCGGCCGTGGAGAAGCACATCGGCTCGATCTTCGCCAAGTTGGGCGTCATCTCCGAGACCGGCAACCGCAGAGTCCTGGCCGTTCTCAAGTACCTCGGCTACTCGGACCACTCTCTCTAGGACACGTCATGAGCACACGATTCCCCGAACCCTCATCCTCTTCCTCCCCGACGACGCCGCCCGCGGGCCTTCCCGGTGACGGCCGCCCACCGCGCGACCCCCGCGGGGACCACCCGCACGACCGCCCCGTGGGGCGCGGCGAGCGCCGCGCGTGGAACACGGCCACGGCTGTGATCGGCGGTTTGACCGCGCTCGGGCTGCTCCTGGCCGGGGCGGGCACCGCGGCGGCGGTCGCGCTGACGCAGGAGCGCGACGGATCCTGGACCGCGACCTCCGCCGTCAAGGAGATCCGCATCGACACCCGCTCCGCCGCGGTGAACATCACCACGAGCCCCACCGTGGAGCACGTGGAGGTGCAGTGGCACGAGACCGGCTGGTCGCTGCCCGACCACCAGATCACCCCCACGGTCGAGAACGGCGTGCTGAGCCTGGACGCCGTGCAGCAGGAGGAGTCCGCGTGGGCCACCGGCCCCCAGCAGATCTCCGTGGTCGTCCCGCAGGACGCCCCCGCCGCCTCCCTGGACATCTCCAGCACCGCCGGCGCGGTGAACGTGCAGGGCACCTACCAGGACGTCTCCGCCACCTCCGAGATGGGCTCGGTCACGGCCACGGACGTCAAGGCCTCCGTGCTGGACGCCCGGGCGACCACCGGGCAGGTGGTGCTGGACGGGGTGAGCGTGAAGAACCGCCTGGACGCCCACGTGACCCTGGGGATGGCGCTCGTCGCGGCCCAGGGCCCCGCCCCGCAGCGCACCTCCGTCACCGCGACCACCGGCGCGTACGGGGTGGACATGCCCGGCGCGGACTACTGGTACCCGCAGGGCAGCCAGCACGACGTCGCCGACCCCCGCCATCCCCGCACGACCACCCCCGGTGGCTCCGCGTACGCCGAAGACTCGTGGGGCAGCGGAGACTCGTGGAGCTCGGACGAGGGCCTGCAGACCGCCACCCAGGACGGGGCGCCGAGCACCGAGTACGACGCGGACGCCACGTGCGACGCCGCCCCCAAGGGCCGGCCCTGCCTGTTCCTGAAGGGGACGCCGGTGGACGTTCGGGACGCCGGGACCGTGGACTCGTGGGACGGCGACTCGCAGGAGCCCCCGGACAGCTCCCCCAGTTCTCTGAGCTCCC
>NZ_JASDCY010000107.1:0-3029 GCF_030407675.1 Kocuria sp. APC 4018
GGATCTGCCCCCCGGACAGCGGCCCCAGCCCGGACCCCGCCCGCCGCGCGAGGTGTGGCTCGGGGACCGCGGGGACGAGGGCCGCACCGCCGCGGAGAGCGGACTGTGGACCTCGGCCACCCCGGTGGTCACCGCACCTCCGCGTTCCACGTCCGCCCCGCGCCAGGGCGCGGCCACCCGCAACGTGTCCAGCGCGGACGGGCGCCGCACCACGCGGCGCATCATGGGCGTGGACGTGGCCCGGGGCTTCGCCCTGGTGGGCATGATCGCCGTGCACGTGCTGCCCGCGGTCGCTGACGTGGAGGGCAATCCCTCCCTGGAGTGGCGGCTGTTCGCGGGGCACTCCGCGGCACTGTTCGCGACCCTCGCCGGGGTGAGCCTGGCGTTCATGACCGGGGGGCGCAACCCGCGGCGTGGCCGGGACGGGACGCGGGCACGGGTGTCCATCCTGGTGCGCGCGCTGGTGCTGTTCCTCATCGGGCTGAGCATCAACCTGCTGGAGCTGCCGGTCTACAACATCCTCATCTACTACGGCCTGATGTTCCTGGTGGCCATACCGTTCACACTGCTGAGCGTGCGGTGGCTGCTGGTGTCCTCGGCGGTCTTCGCCGTGGTGATGCCCTTCGTGATGCAGTGGTCCCTGTCCGTCCTGCCCGCGCACGTGTACGGCAACCCCGGGTTCGCCGAGCTGCTCACCGATCCGGGGGCCGTCCTGGCTGAGCTGTTCCTCACGGGCACGTACCCCGCCCTGCCGTGGATGACGTTCATCTGCCTGGGCATGGCCCTGGGCCGGCTGCCGCTGTCCCGGGACCGGGTGCAGGTGGTGCTCGTGATCGTGGGCGCCGTGGTCGCAGCCGCGGCCCGTGGAATCTCCATGCTGATGCTCATGCGCTTCGACCTGGAGAACGCCCTGATCGAGGCCACCCCGTGGATGACCTCTGACGACGTGTGGAACATCCAGGTCTACGGTCCGGACCCCCAGCTGCCGGACACGTCGTACCTGTGGCTGCTGCTGTCCGGGCCGCACACCAACACCCCGTTCGCGCTGCTGGAGAGCGCCGGACTGGCCATGGTGGCCCTCGGCGCGTTCCTGCTGCTGTGCCGCGTGATCGGCAAGTGGCTGACCTGGCTGGGCGCCATGGGCTCGATGACCCTCACGCTGTACGTGAGCCACCTGGTGCTGCTGGCGTTCGTGTGGACGGAGACCACGCCCTGGTTCTGGTTCATCGTGCAGGTGGTCGTCGCCGCGCTGTTCGCGGTGGCCTGGCAGCAGGCCGTGGGCAACGGTCCGCTCGAGCGCCTGGTCACCAGGGTGTCCAAGGGAGCTGCCGCCGCGGTCGTGCCGCCCGAGAAGGCGCCCCCGCGGCGTCGGGCGCAGACGCCCCGGCGGTAGCCGGCCGCGCAGCCGACCTCCGGACGGACCCTCAGCCCACCGGGCGGGGGTCCGTCTGCCACGCCACGGCCAGCCGGGCGTTCTCCGCGGAGCGGGTGCGCACGTCGCTCACGGTCCACCCGTGGCCGTAGTCGGCGCGCGCCGCCGGGCCGATGCGGATGCCCGCGGGGTCACGCGACAGCCCGGTCTCCCAGCCCTTCACGAGCGCCTCCACACGCACCCAGGTCCGGGTCACGTCCGCGGCCCGACGCCGCCCGCGCAACCTCGCGAGCCGCTCCCGGTCCGCGGGGTGCAGGACGTCGAGCAGCACACCCGCCTCCACGTCGCTCTGGATCCGTTCCACGTCCACGCCCACGCGGCGCTGAGCCGTGACGAGCGCGACCACGCCCGCGGTGCGCGACACGGAGAAGTGGACGGGCTGCACGGGCGCCCACACGGAGCCGGTGACGCTGCCGGCGGGGGCCGGGAGGGCGTCGTCGTCCGCGCTGGAGACCGACGCCGCCCGGCCGTGGACCGGACGCGGCGCGCCGGTGCGTGGGTCGTGGGACACCGGCACCTCGTGGGGCCGGCAGCCCAGGCGGTGCGCGAGGACGTGGCGCAGCGCCACCCGTGACACCGTGAACAGTTCGCGGGCGCGGGCCTCCTGGACGGTCTCCGCCCGCGCGAGCTCGAGCTCGCTCAGACACCCCGACGCCGAGAAGGCCCAGGGGGCGAACTCCGCGAGGGGCAGCACGTGCAGGGTGAGGTCCGCCGGAGCTCCGGGGACCCTGCGTCGGTGGTCCGCCCACACCGGCTGCCGCAGAGTGGTGGTTCCCGCGTTCACCTCGTGCCCCCGTCAGTCTGAGTCAGGGCCCGGTGCAGCAGCTCGGGGTGCTCGAGCAGGCCGTGGTGGCCACCGGGGACGGTGAGCGTGGTGCACTCCGCGTCCGTGCTCCGGGCCCAGCCGGCCATGGACCGCGCCGAGGCCGTGCGGTCCTGCTCTGCGCACACGAGCAGCAGCGGGGTGCGCAGCCGCGGTGGAGCGGCGTCGTGGGACAGCGAGGCCCGCAGATCCGCGCGCAGCGGGGCGAGGACCATGGCCCGCAGATCAGGGTCGCGCAGCAGCTCCTCCGGAGTGCCCCCGAGCTCCTGGAGCCACGCGGCCAGGGCGGCGTCGTCCTCCAGAACGGCACGGAGTTCGGGATCGGGATCCGGTGGGACGCTCTTGGCGGAGAGCACCACCCGCCGCAGCCGGCCGGGACGCTCGCGGTCCACGGCCGCGGCGAACTCCGCGGCGAGCAGAGCCCCGAAGGAGTGGCCCAGGACGGTGGTGGGCAGCTCGTCGGCGGCGAGCACGGGCAGCATCAGTTCGAGCGCCTCGGCCACCCCGGTGCGCACGTCCACGGGCGTGGGATCCGCCATGCGGGACTCGCGCCCCGGGCGGCGGTGGACGAGGACCTCCGTGCCGGGGGCCTGGAAGACCCGCCCGGACAGGGCCCCCGCGCCGGCGTGGGGGAAGACGACGAGACGGCGTTGCGGGGCGGCGCCGCCGGTGAACCAGCGCGCCAGGGCCGTGGTGGGGGGAGGGGTGGTGGCCAACGTCCCGGACCTCCTGAATCCGTGGGGGGTGTCCCTATGTTCCGAGTCAAGCCGCGAG
>NZ_JASDCY010000108.1:0-2635 GCF_030407675.1 Kocuria sp. APC 4018
CCCCCGCGGCCCCCGCACCCCGCGCGCGGACCGCGGACGAACGAGAAATGAAAGGATGGACCCGTGCAGAGCGAGGATTCCGTGAGCGAGCTGGTCTACGAGCACATGCTGCTCTCCCGATACGCCCTCCAGGGCGCACCCCCGCAGTCACGCACCGAGGCGCTGGACCGCAGCTCCACCGTGCTCCTCGCCCGCCTGCAGGCCGGCGGCCCCATGAGCGTGGCCGAGCTCGCGCAGTCCTTCGGCCTGGACATCTCCACCGTCCACCGCCAGGTGGCCGCCGCCATGAAGAGCGGGCTGATCGAGCGCATCAAGGACCCCGAGGGCGGCGTGGCCCGCAAGCACCGCCCCACCGAGGAGGGCCTGCGCCGCCTGGAGGAGGAGTTCCACGCCCGCCGGGAGTCCTTCGAGCGCTTCACGCGGGACTGGTCCGCGGAGGACGTCGCCACCTTGGCCCACCTCACCCGCCGCTTCAACGAGAGCGTGGAGGCGAGTCTCGGCCACAGCTGGCCGCGCGACTACCCCACCGAGTCCTAGCACACGACGCCGCCCGGGCCGTCCGCGCGCGGTGCCGCCGGATCTGCAGGAGCCCCGCGAACCCCCTCCGGGTGCAATCCAGTCCAGCGCCCCCCACCACACGACCCCGGCACCCCGCCGCACGCAGAGGTGATGACGAAGGACTGAGCCCCAAATACTCAGCCTGCTTGCTACAGTGGCTCCACCAACTCCGCACGAGCACCCAGGAAGTGGGCCACGGTGGCAGACATCAATCCGGAGGAATCCGAGCGGGACCGCAGCAAGGCGGCCGCAGCAGCCAATGAGCACTCCGGGTACAGCGTGGAGGGGGACACCCCGCCCGCCGAGGGACTTGGCGTGGGACCCACCAACAACGAGGTGGACCGCGAGCGCCCCGGCGAGGGCGCCGTGGGCAAGATTGTCCTGATCGGCCTGGCCGTGGTGGTGGCGCTGTTCATCGTCCTGGCCGTCATCGGGCGCGTCATCGGGTTCTTCTAGACCCGCCCCGCCCCAGGCCCGCGGCCACGGCTGACGAGCCCCTCCGTGCGCCATAGGGTGGGAGCATGACTCGGATCACCAGCTTCACGCGACAGGGACTCACGTTCGACGTTCTCGACCAGGGCCCGGAGGACGGTCCCGTGGTCCTGCTGCTGCACGGCTTCCCGCAGGACGCCCGTTGCTGGGAGCACGTCGCCGAGCGGCTGAACGCCCAGGGGCTGCGCACCCTCGCCATGGACCAGCGTGGATACTCACCGGGCGCCCGGCCCACCGAGCTGGCCGCGTACCGCCGCGAGGAGCTCTCCGGGGACGCGCTGGCTCTCGCGGACGAAGCCGGCGCCGAGCGGTTCCACCTGGTCGGCCACGACTGGGGCGGGGTGCTCGCGTGGGACATTGCCCTGCGCGCCCCGGAGCGGGTGACGTCCCTGACCGTGCTCTCGACGCCGCACCCCACCGCCCTGGGTCACGCCCTGAAGACCGCGGACCAGCTCAAGAAGTCCTGGTACATCGGCATGTTCCAGATCCCCGGCGCACCGGAGCGGCTGCTCGCGGGAAGAATCGGCACGATCGCCCGCAAGCAGGGGATCAGCGAGGACGCCGCGTCCCGCTACGGACAGCGGTTCTCCACCGCCGAGGACCTGCGCGGACCCATCAACTGGTACCGCGCGATGTTCCGCAAGGACGGCGTGACCGGCTCACATGCCGGCAACGGCATCATCACGGTGCCCACCACCTTCGTGTGGGGCAACCGGGATCCCGCCCTGGGCCGCACGGCCGCGGAGGAGACTGAGGTGTACGTGCACGCACCGTACGAGTTCATCGAGCTCGACGCCGGGCACTGGCTTCCCGAGCGCGAGGCCGGCCGGGTGGCGGACGCCATCGCGGACCGGATCTCCTCCGTCACGGCCAGCTGACACCGGCCAGCCGCCTCGGTCCTCGGTCTCAGGAGACCGAGGAGCCCAGCACCTCCAGCACGGCGTCCCCGTACTCGGCGAGCTTCTTGGCGCCCACGCCACTGATGCCGCTGAGCTGAGCGGTCGAGGCCGGAGCCGCCTCCACGATGCCCACGAGCGTGGCGTCCGAGAACACCATGTAGGGCGGGATCTGCTTCTCCTTGGCCACGGAGGTCCGCCACTCGCGCAGGGCCTCGAAGGTCTCCTTGGCGGCCTCGTCCAGCGTGTCCGCGGCGCGTGAGCGCCCGCCGCCCGCACCACCGCGAGACCGGCCGCCGCCACGCGCGGCGGGGGCCCGGTCCACCGCGAGCTCCAGGGCACCCTCACCGCGCAGCACGGGCCCGGCCTCCGGTCCGGGAACCAGCACGCCGAAGTCACCCACGGCTTCCACCACCCGGCGCGCCAGCAGCTGCCTCAGCACGGACCGCCACTCCTGCTGGGACAGCTCCTGGCCGATTCCCCACACGCTGAGCTCCTGGTGACGGGAGGCCTCCGTGCGGTCGTTCGAGCGACCGAGCAGGATGTCGAACACCTTGCCGGAACCGAACTGCTCACCGCGTTCGCGCTGCAGCCGGATGAGCGTGGACAGCAGCGGGACTGCCGCACATTTAGGTGACAGTTGGGGGTGTCAGGCCGCGAGGCTCACGGCCGGGTTCATGATGGTCTCG
>NZ_JASDCY010000109.1:0-2474 GCF_030407675.1 Kocuria sp. APC 4018
GCTCGTCCCGGTCTTCACGGTGGCCGAGAACGTGGCGCTGGGGCACGAGAGCACCCGGGGCGTGTCCCTGGACCTGGGCGGCGCGCTTGGGGTGGCGCTTGTGGGTGGCCTCGGTGAGCTGCGGACGCTCCTTGACCTTCACGTTGTGCTTGGTGGCGTAGGGCACCACCGTGGACATGCAGCGTAGCCAGGGGGAAGTAACCACGCGCTCGGGCTGCCACGCCGCGAGCAGCCGGGTCACGGCCAGGGCCTGCCGCTTGCCGGTGGCCGCGAGAGGGCGGTCCCCCTCGGCCCGCTGCCAGGACGAACGCGGCTTGGCCTTGGCGTGGCGGATCACGATCACGGGGCGGGTGGGCAGCAGGCCCTGGGAGTAGAGCCGGGTGAGCCGCTCCAGTGGCGCGCGGTCGTCCTTGTTGCTGAGCATCTCGTGGGCGCGGGCGGGGGTGACCCACCGCATCTCGTCCACCTCGTCGTCCTCCGGGGCCGTCTGCGCGGTGGGGGAGACCTCGGCCGCCCAGTAGCGCACGAGCTTGTCGTTGCCGCGGACCTTGTACTCGGAGTCGCCCAGGTGGACCCCCAGGGTGATGCGCAGCCCTGTCTCCTCGCGCAGCTCGCGCACGGCGGTCTCCGGCAGCGTCTCGCCGTCGTCCTGCTTGCCCTTGGGCCAGGACCAGTCGTCGTAGCGGGGACGGTGGATCACCAGCACCTGGAGCTCGTTGTCCACCACCCGCCAGCAGAGACACCCCGCGGCGAGGATGTCGTACGTGCTCAGGGTGCTGTTCTTCGCCATGCTCTGCTCTCCGTGCTCCGAAACTCGCGTGCCGCCCGCAGGGAGGGGGCGGGGATCCCGTACCGATGGTAGCGGGGCTCAGCCCCGGTACATGACGTCCACGTGCCAGCGCTCGAAGCCCAGGGACTCGTAGAGGGACACGGCCGCCGTGTTGTCGGCGTCCACGTAGAGCATGACCTCCTCGAGTCCCTCCTCGGCCAGGTGGTTGATGCCCGCGGCCGTGAGCGCGCGGCCCAGGCCGCCGCCCTGCTGCTCGGGGTCCACGCCCACGGCGTAGACCTCGCCCAGGTCGGCGGCGCCCTCGCCGCCCGTGTGCACCTTGGTCCAGTGGAAGCCCACCACCCGGTCCGGGTCCTCGGTGGTCACCGCCAGGAGGAAACCGGCGGGGTCGAACCAGGACTCGCCCTCGCGCTGCTGCAGGTCGGACAGCGTCAGACGGCCCTGCTCGGGGTGCTGGGCGAAGGCGCGGGAGTTGACCCGCAGCCAGGACTGCTCGTCCCGGCCCACCTCGAACGCGCGGATCTCCACGCCCTCCGGCAGCGACACCTCGAGGGGCACGTCCTGGGCGCCGGCGACCGTGCGCTTGAGCTGCAGCAGGTCACGCACAGCGGTGAGTCCGTGCAGCTCGGCGAGCCGGCGCGCCGCGGGCTGGTTACCGTGCGCCCAGGCCTCCACGGTGCCGTCCACGAGACCGCGCAGCTGGCCCGCGATGGCCGTGGCCACGCCCCGGTTGCGGTGCTCCGGGTCCACGGTGAGCTCCACGGTGAACGTGGAGGCGGCGTCAGGCTGGGGCATCACCACGGCGGCTCCCACGAGGTCCTCGCCGTCGGTGGCGACCACGCATGTGACCCCCGCCCGGCCGGAGCGCAGCTCAACGAGCGTCTGGTCCGAGAACGGCGGCTCGCCGTCGTGCGCGCGGGAGTGCTCCGCGAGGGCCACGAGGTCCTCGGGGAACGGGATGCTGTCGTACGGGGTCACGGTGACGGACATGGCGGTGCCTCCTCGGCGGTCGTCGGCGCGGTGCTCAGGCAGAGGTCTCCCTGCCTGCCGCAAAGCTGTACCCCACGTTACGCACCGTGGTGATCAGGTGCTCGTGGTCCGAGCCGAGCTTGGCGCGCAGCCGCCGGATGTGCACGTCCACGGTGCGGGTGCCGCCGTAGTAGTCGTAGCCCCACACCTCGGACAGCAGCTGGCTGCGGGTGAAGACCCGGCCCACGTGCTGGACCAGGAACCGCAGCAGCTCGAACTCCTTGAACGTGAGGTTCAGGGCCCGTCCCGCGAGTTTCACCGTGTAGGAGTCCTCGTCGATGCTGAGCGAGCCCGCGCGCAGCACGCTCCCCTCGGGTTCCGGCTCCGGCGCGGCACCTCCCGCGCTCGCGAGCCGCAGCCTGGCCTCCACCTCGGCGGGCCCCGCGGTGCTCAGCACCACGTCGTCCACGCACCACGACGCCGCCACGGCCGCCATTCCGCCCTCCGTCACGCTCAGCAGCACGGGCAGCGGGCGCTGGGCGGCGGAGAGCGCCTGCGCCGCGTTGCGGGCGCCCACGAGATCGGCGGTTCCGTCCAGCACCACGACATCCGGGCGACTCGGTCCGGTGAGCGCTCCGGTCGCCGTCAGCGGGTGCACCGAGACCGTGTGGGGGAGCAGCTCGAGGGCGGGCAGCGCGGGGTCCACCGCACCGAG
>NZ_JASDCY010000110.1:0-2386 GCF_030407675.1 Kocuria sp. APC 4018
CGTGCGGGCGTTTGGAAGGAGGCGCCTGGACGCCGCCATGGGGCACAAGTCATAACGGGCCGTCGCATTTTTATGAGTAACTCAGTTGCTCATAATTTTTCGGAAGCCTGCTGATCAACTGAGTGGACAGATCAGGAGCACCACTGGTTGAAAGCAGGACAGACAGCTCGGAGTGGAGTCTGCCGGCTCGTGGTGTTCATCACTAGGGTGGTTCCATGCACACGAATGGAGCGGTCGTTGAGCACGCGGGCATCTGGCTTGAGAATGCCCTGCATTCCGACGAGGGGAACGTGCTGCTGACCAGCCCGTACCTGTCCTACGCGGAGTGCGCGCGGTTGGTGCGCGCAGCGAGGGGATCCGATCGGGAGATCATCCTCTGCACCGTCCTGGACCCTTTCGCGGCGGCCCAGGGGTACCTCTCGGTGGAGGGCTTGAGAAGGCTTGCCGCCGCTGGGGTGGAGCTGCGCCACGTGAAGCGGTTGCACGCCAAGTGCTTCCTGGTGGGGGAGCAGGGACTCGTGGGGTCCGGAAATCTCACTGGCGCTGGCCTGGGATACGCCGCCGAGCCGAATCGCGAAATCGGTGTGGAGGTGGCACCCGATCAGGTGGCAGCTCTGCGAGCCACCATCGAAGGCTGGCCCGCCCACGTGGTTTCCGACGCAGACCTGGATGATTTGGAGCAGAGGGCGCGGAGCGTCGCTCCCATGCCGGGGCGGGTGCCGGACCCAGCCGACCCCACTGAATTGCGCCGCGCGGCCGAGCAGGTGCTCTTGGATGCGCAGAGCGGGGAACGAGAGCTGTGGATCAAGGTCGAGTACGGGGAGCCAAAGCCGGAGGCATGGTTGGCTCCGTACTTCTTTGCGAGCCCCAAAAGCGGTCGCCCGGGGTTCAGAGCTGGCGATCTGGTGTTGATATGCGCGGGAGATACCAACAACTGCTACGCCATTGTGGAGGTAACAGGCGAGGCGGAGTGGAAGACGGAAATTCCCCTGTTCCGAGGTCAGGTGCGAAATGACGACGCCATCGAACGCTGGCCCTGGATCAACAGAACCCGCCCTCGCCTGGTGCCGCTGCACAATGTGGACTACAGGAAAGCTGACCTGGGCCTTCGCGCCCCGGTGCGGCGGGGCCACATGCGGCTACGTCTGGACCAGTTCACAGCGGCGGTTCGGGCGCTGGGGGAGGACGGGTTCTCACCGCGGCCGTGATGCGCCCGTGCTGACGCGCGGCGACCGAGAGGCCCTGGTTTCCACTGGGGAGCGCCAAGCCTATAGAGTCCCCTGCCAGTTCTCCGGTAGACCCATGGCGCGGGGGTGAACCAGCTCATTGGACATGAACTGGCTTGCCATGTGGTCCGCTACCTTGGCTGGCCAGCTTGTTCCAGGGGACACGACGCGGAGCAGGTGGGCCATCACTGTAAGAGCGCCGAAAATCCGTTCACTTTGACCCACAGGAAGCACGTGGAAACAACCTTGGGTGCGAAGTCCCGTGGTGGGCGCGGGTACGAAAGATCTGTTCCACAGGCGCCCGTGGTGTGCAGTGATGTTGCGAACCACTGTCATCTGGTGCATCCATGGCGCTAGCGGGGACTGCCGTGTGGCCTTGCGGCGCTGTTCACGGGACAGGTTTTCCGGGTGGATGACGATGCCGAGGCTCTCGGCGATGGTTCTTTGACCCGTAGCGGGCAAACCGTTGAAAAGGTGAGAAATGTCCGAGAAATCGAGCACCTCTGCCAGGACCCAGAAGGGGTAGTTGCCGTCGTAGGTGGACCGATAGTGCTTGATGGAATCGCTAGTTCGCGCGGACCTGTTCACGCGCTTCTGTGTGGTCGCGAGCCACTGCGCGTGGTCGAACTCGGAGCGAAACCTTGTCGGATCCTTGTAAGAAACGGGGCTCTCGCTGCACAACAGTTCCCCGAGGCGAGTACGCATTGCGATCTCGATGCGTTCCATGCCGTCGTGAACGAGCGTACGGAGCTTCCGATCTGCCTCGTACAGTGCGATGGCATCGCTGAAGGCGGTGCCAGCCTTGAACTCATCGAGCACCGTGTCGGTGTCGTCGACGCGCCGGGCGGGGTACCAATAGCCAGAGAGACGGTAGTAGCTGACGTTCGACAGCCACTGGTAGGCCAGCGTTTCGTCGACATCCATGCCTCGATGTCGCAAGCGCTCAATATGGGCGGCGACCGTGGTGGCTGGCTTCAGTGACTTGGTCAAGCTTCAGCCCCATCTGCCCGTCAGGGCTGAGAAATAGATCCAGCCCACTCCCGGACGAATCCGAGGCGGGCTGAACTGTTGGTACGAGTATAGCACTCGCGTCACTGCCAGCAGCCATGATGCCGGCGGTCTGGCGTTCTGCCCGCAGGAGCTCCCCACCCGAGAAACTA
>NZ_JASDCY010000011.1:0-56783 GCF_030407675.1 Kocuria sp. APC 4018
GGGCCCGGCGGGTCCGTGCGCCGTGCCACCGCGATCAGCTCCGCCGCCAGGCCCTGCGTCCGCCGGGGGCCGTGCCACACCGCGCGCAGCTCGCGGTGCAGGTCCAGGACGGTGGGAACCTGCACCAGGGTGCCGGCGGCCACGGCGTCACCCACCGCCAAGCGGCTGAGCACAGCCGGCCCGGAGCCGGCCTGCACGCTGACCCGCACGGCCGCGTTGCTGGGCATCTCCAGCAGGGAGGTCACTGGCCGGCTCAGTGCCTCGTCCAGGGCCAGGCGGGTTCCGGAGCCGGCCTCCCGGGTGATGAGCGGTGTGGTGGTGAGCTCGGCGGTGGTCACCGGGTCCTGCCGTGAGGCCCACGGGTGTCCCGACGGCACCACGAGCACGAGCTCGTCCCGCGCCACCACCGTGTGGTGCAGTCCGGAGGGGGGCGCGGGCGCCTCGATGAACCCCACGTCCGCGGCACCGCGCAGCACGTCCCGGACCACCTCGTGGGAGTTGTGCACGGTGACGCGCACCCGTGACTCCGGGTGGGCGGAACGCATCTCCGCGAGCCACCGGGGGAGCAGGTGCTCTGCCACGGTCTGGCTCGCGGACACCCGCAGCGAGAGTGAATGGGAAGAGTCCTGCGCGAGGAGGGCGGCGCCGTCGACGAGTCGGCGGGACGCGGCCACCACGTCCCGAGCCCAGTCCGTGACCAGCAGGCCGGCAGGGGTCAGGGTGGAGCCGCGGGTGGAGCGATGCAGCAGGGGAACCCCCACCGAGCGCTCCAGCCGTGCCATGGACCGGCTGGCGTTGGGCTGGGCGGTGCCCACGGCGCGGGCCGCGGCGGCCAGGCTGCCGTGGTCCGCGACCGCCACGAGCAGTTCGAGTGCCGCCACATCCGGCCATTGAGACATATCCGCAGGATATACCCCGGATACGGGATCGAGGGCTACCCGGGCGAGCATGACAGCCGCATCCTGGAGAGATGACCCGCCCTTCCCAGCCCGCTGCTGCGCCCGTGCCCGCGCCCGCTGCTGCCTCCGCAAACGCAGAAACCCCTGCCTCCCGGACCGCCAGCCCGACCCGGTCCCAGAACGTCTCTCGCAGCGCATCCGGGGCGGCACCCGGGAAGAAGTCCACGGTCAACGCCCTCCCGCTGCCGCCCGCCGGCCCGCAGTGGTACGGCTCTCTCATGGGCACAGGCATTGCCGCGACCCTCACGCAGACGCTGAGCGGGGACCTTCCCGGTGCCCAGGCGCTCGCGGTGGTGCTGCTGGTGATCGGGTGGTTCATCTTCGTGGGCCTGACCGCGGCGTTCGCACTGCGGATCGTGCGCCGCCCGGCGGTGCTCGCGGGAACCATCCGGGACCTCCCGGTGCTCGCCACGTGGGGAATGGTGGCCATGGGTGTGCTGTCCCTGGGATCGGCCACCGCCACCGTGGTGCCCGCGCACTGGCCCTCTCTCGCCCCGGCCGCCTGGGCGGTGGACGGGGTGCTCTGGACCGTGGGAACGGTGCTCGGGATCCTCACGGCGCTGGGCTTCGCGGTGCGGCTGATCGGCCGGGACGTGGGGGCGCCCACCACCACGTGGGGTCTGCCGATCGTGCCTCCCATGGTGTCCGCGACCACCGGCTCGGCCCTGGTGCCGCACCTGGCCACCCGCGAGGGTCAGCTGCTGCTGGTGATCACCACCGTGGCGTGCTTCTTCCTGGCGCTCGTGCTCGGCCTGGTGGTCTTCGCCGTGGCCTACCACCACCACTGGCGCGTGGCACCGCTGCCGCTGGCCGCCTCCACGAGCGCGTGGATCCCGCTGGGCGTGGTGGGCCAGTCCACCGCCGCCGCGCAGGCGATCGCGGTGCAGGCGCAGCGCTTCGTGCTCCCGGAGGACACGACCACGCTGGTTCACGTGGCGAACGCCTACGGGATCGTGATGCTCAGCTGCGGCGTTCCGCTGATCGTGTGGGCCACGGCCATGACGGTCCGCGGGTTCCGGCAGGGGATGCCGTACTCGCCGGGATGGTGGGCGCTCACGTTCCCCATCGGCACCGTCTGCCTGGGCCTGCACGGGCTCGAGGGCGGCACGGGGGTCCGCGCCTTCGGCATCGCCTCGGACGCTGTGTGCCTGGTGCTGCTGTGCACCTGGACCCTGTGCACGGTCGCCACGATCCGCGCGGTGCGCGCCTACCTGTTCACCACCGAGGAGGCCGCGGAGGAGCGGATCCCGCGCACCGCGTCCTGACACCCACCGCGCCCGCACGGCGCGCACGGGAGCGGGCGGCGTCGTCGGGCTCGGGGGACGACGACGCCGCACGCCAGGCCCGGGGCCCACGTCACCGACGCGGCCCCGGGCCTCTGCATGCCGCCCCCGAGCGGCATCGCGGACGCGGATGTGACCGCCGCGACACGTTCAGGTTCGGCTCGTTAGCATGGGGATCATGAAGGCCACCGAAGAATCCCTCGTCCGCACCGAGATCGTCGGACACACCGGACTGCTGACCCTCACCCGTGACAAGGCGCTCAACGCCCTGAATCGCAGCATGTACCACCAGCTGGTGGACGCCCTGCAGATGTGGCGTGACGATCCCGCCATCACCGAGGTGGTCGTGCGCTCCGAGCTGCCCAAGGCTTTCTGCGCGGGCGGTGACATCAAGGAGGTGCGCACCGCCGCGCTGGAGGGTCACGAGGACGAGATCCGGGACGCGTTCGGCACCGAGTACTCCATGAACGCGGTGATCGCCCGCTACCCCAAGCCGTACGTGGCCATGATGAACGGGATCGTGATGGGCGGCGGCATGGGGCTCTCGGTCCACGGCTCGCACCGGATCGTCACGGAGACCACGGTCATGGCCATGCCGGAGACCGCGATCGGCTTCTTCACGGACGTGGGGGCCAGCTGGTTCCTGCCGCGCGTCACCCGCGGGGCCGGGGCCGCCATCGACGACGACGCCGCCCGCCGCGAGTCCCTCGCCGTGGCCCGGTACCTGGGGCTGGGCGGTGTGCGGATCACCGGGGCGGACGCGATCGCCCTGGGCCTGGCGGACGTGTTCATCGACTCCTCGGACGTGGACGCGTTCGTGGAAACCGTCACCACGGACGGTGTGGATGCCGCCGTGCAGAAGTACTCCAAGGACGCCCCCGAGTCCGAGTTCCCCGCCCGGTGGGACGACATCGTGGCAACCTACGGCGCGGACACCCTCGAGGAGGTCGTGCGCAACGCGGGCTCGGACCTGGACGGCATGAGCCCCACCTCCCTGGCCCGCGTGTTCGAGCTGCTGACCAAGGGCTCCGAGGACGACGACGTGGTGTCCTGCCTGGAACGCGAGCTGCGCATGGCGGAGGACACCGCGGTGGGCCACGACTTCATCGAGGGCGTGCGCGCCATGGTGATGGACAAGGACAAGTCCCCGCAGTGGGAGCCGGCCACCGCCGCCGAAGTGGACGAGAATCGCATCCGGGCTCTGGTGTCCGAGAAGTCGGAGCTGCCCATCCGGGTCTGAGCCGCCCATCCGGAGCTGAACCGCGCAGACCCCCTGAGACGCCGACACCCCGCACACGAGGACGTGTGCGGGGTGTCGTGCTGCGTGCCGCTGCTGCGGGTTCCCTGTGGCTTCCGGCGCACGCCCGTGTCCGGACCTGCGGGCTCGACCGGGTGGTGTCGGCGCCGGGCTGCCCGGGGGCCGGGTCGGGACCGAGCCCGCGCCCGCATGGTGAGGGTGCGCGCGGGGCCGGCTGTGCGGCGTCGTCGTTCGCGCGGGTGCTGGTAGCTCAGCCCAGGGGCGAGGGGCTCTGCGAGGTGTCCGGGGTGAGCGGGTCCGAGCCCACGGAGCCGCGGGCGCGCGCGATGGCCGCCATGAGGTGGTAGGCCACCAGGGCAGCTGCGGTGCCCAGGGCGATGCCGGCGAAGTCGAGCCCGGCCACGGACCAGGTGTAGTCGCCGATGCCCACGATCATGGCGATGGCCGCGGTGGTGAGGTTGACCGGGTTGGAGAAGTCCACGCGGTTCTGCACCCAGATCCGCACGCCCAGCATGCCGATCATGCCGTAGAGCACGGTGGCCGCGCCGCCCAGCACGCCCTGGGGCACGGTCGCGACGGCCGCGCCGAACACGGGGGTGACGCTGAGCAGGATCGCCACGAGCGCGGCCACCCAGTACGCGGCGGTGGAGTAGACGCGCGTGGCGGCCATGACCCCGATGTTCTCCGCGTACGTGGTGGTGCCGGAGCCGCCGCCGGCGCCCGCGATCATGGTGGCCAGGCCGTCGGACATGATGGCACGGCCGGTGTAGGGGTCCAGGTCGTCGCCGGTCATCAGGGCCACGGATTTCACGTGGCCGATGTTCTCCGCCACGAGCACCAGGATCACGGGGATGAACAGCCCGGCCATGCTGAGGTGGAACTCGGGCGCCTGGAACTGCGGCAGCCCGAACAGTCCCTGCTGCTCCCACGCGGCCTGGATGGCGTCGAACTTTACCTCGCCGCGCAGCACCGCGGTGAGGTAGCCGATGGCCACGCCCAGCAGGATGGACAGCCGGCCCAGCAGACCGCGGAACAGCACGGAGATCAGCACGATGGAGCCCAGCGTGACCAGCGCGGTGACGGGCGCGGCCGTGAAGTTCTCCTTGGCGGACGGCGCCAGGTTGAACCCGATCAGCGCCACGATGGTGCCCGTGACCGCCGGGGGCATGAGCTTCTGCAGCCACCCCGTGCCCGCGACCTGCACGATCACACCGATCAGGAACAGCGACGCACCGGCCATGATCACGCCGCCGAGTGCGCCACCCGGACCGTACTGGTTCACGGACGCGGTGATCGGGGCGATGAACGCGAACGAGGACCCCAGGTAGCTGGGCACGCGCCCCGCCGTGATGACCAGGAACAGCACGGTGCCGATGCCCGAGAAGAACAGCGTGGTGGCCGGCGGGAAGCCCGTGAGCAGCGGCACCAGGAACGTGGCGCCGAACATCGCCACCACGTGCTGCGCACCGATCGAGATGGTCCGCGGCCACGCCAGCCGCTCCCGCGGGGTCACCACGTCCCCCGGGGCCACGTGCCTGCCGTCTCCGTGCAGTCGCCAGTTCAGGCCCAGGCGCTCGACGACGCCGCCGCGCCGGTTCCGCCCGCGCGGCTCGTGCTGCTCGTCCTGCGTGGGCGGGGTGTGGTCGGGGGAAACCGGCGAACTCATGGGTGCTCCTTCTCCTGGGCGGGCCGTGGATGCCGCCCCGAGGATTCTAGTGCGCGGGCGGGGAAGGCCAGCGGGCCCGGAGGGGCATGACGGCGCGGGTCAGGGCCACCGGGGCTGCGCCGCGGGAATCGCGCGATGAGGGGCCCTCGCGGGACCACGTGCGCGCTGGTGAGGGCACCGGGGGAGGCGGCCGTGCGGCGTCGTCGGCCCCTGGCGCGAAACCTACGGGCGAGTACGGTGAGTGACGGGGGCCACGCCCGTGGTCCTCGGGCCCGCGGAGGCCGACTCGCGCGAGCGTGACTCACACAGGAGTGGGGGAACATCATGGCTGAACTGACCAACGTGACCGTGATCGGATCCGGGGTGCTCGGATCGCAGATCGCGTTCCAGGCGGCGTACTTCGGCAAGACCGTGACCGTGTACGACATCAGCGAGGAGATCGTCGGGGCGCTGCCCGGGAAGTGGGAGAAGCTGTCCCTGCTGTACACGCGGGACATGGCGGCCACGCCCGAGCAGCGGAAGGCCGCGACGTCGCGGTTGAGCGGAACCACGGACTTGACGGCGGCGCTCGCGGACGCGGACATCGTGATCGAGGCGGTCCCCGAGAACCTCGAGCTCAAGAAGAAGGTGTGGGCGCAGATCGGGGAGGCGGCACCGTCCGACACGCTGCTGTGCACGAACTCGTCCACGCTGCTGCCCAGCGACATCGCGGAGGCCACGGGCCACCCGGAGCGGTTCCTGGCGCTGCACTTCGCCAACGAGGTGTGGCGCAACAACACCGGCGAGGTCATGGGCCACGCCGGCACGGACCCCGCAGCGGTGCAGGCCGTCCTGCAGTTCGCGGAGGAGATCGGGATGGTGCCCATCCACATCCAGAAGGAGCAGGCGGGCTACATCCTCAACACCCTGCTGGTCCCGTTCCTCACGGCGGCGTCGCACCTGTGGGTCAACGACATCGCCCAGGCGGAGGACATCGACAAGACGTGGCGAACGGCCACCGGATCCCCGCTGGGCCCGTTCCAGATCCTGGACCACGTGGGCATGGAGACGTACTACCAGATCAACCTCAACGCGGGGACCGAGGAGTCCCAGCGGGTGGCGGAACGCGTGAAGCGGGAGTTCATCGACCAGGGCCACATGGGCCGCAGCTCGGGGCAGGGGTTCTACACGTACGAGTGAGGGGTGGTGCCCCGGCACCAAGCCGCGCACGGCCACTGCCTAAGCCGTGCAATAACGGAGCAAGTGCAGATCTGAGCGCCATTTCCTGCATTTGCTCCGTTGTTGCACGCCTCCTGCGAGCAGAAGCTCCGCTGCAGCGGCTCGGCGTGGGTCCTCGGTCTCTCCCGGGGTCCATGAATAATGATCGGCATGACCCAGGACGCATTCGGTGAACTGCTCGACAAGCTCTACTACGGGGCGCTGGACACCCGTGACCGCGGAGACAAGTTCGAGCGGCTGATGCGGTCCTACCTGCTCACGGACCAGGCGTACTCGTTCTCCAAGGTGTGGCTGTGGAACGAGTACCCGGAGCGGGGCAACCGCTCGGACATCGGCGTGGACCTGGTGGGCGTCCGCGCAGACACGGGCGAGAAGGTCGCGATCCAGTGCAAGTTCAAGGATCCGGACAAGGTGATCGCCAAGGGGGACATCGACTCCTTCATCTCCGCGTCCGCCACGGCTGAGTTCGGTGAGCGGCTGATGGTCTCCACCTCCCTCAAGGAGCTGGGCGGCAACACCCGCAAGACCATCGACAACCTGGACAAGCCGTGGTCCACGGTGGGGCTGGCCCAGCTGGCGGATGCCCCCATCGACTGGTCCCAGTTCAACCTGGACCAGCCGGAGCACATGGTCCGCACGGACGAGGGCAAGTCCCCACGCCCGCACCAGCTGCAGGCCATGGCGGCGGTCAAGGAGGGGTTCGAGAGCCACGACCGCGGCAAGCTCATCATGGCGTGCGGCACGGGCAAGACGTACACCTCGCTGCAGATCATGCAGGAGCAGACACCGGAGAACGCCACGGTGCTGTTCCTGGTGCCGTCCATCTCCCTGCTCTCGCAGACGCTCACCGAGTGGAAGCGGGACGCCTCCGAGGAGTTCCGCGCGTTCGCGGTGTGCTCGGACGTGAAGGTGGGCAAGAGCACCGCGGATGACATCTCCTCCACGGACCTGGCGCTGCCGGCCACCACGAGCGCCGAACGTCTGATCACTCAACTGAATCGCTTCCCGGACTACGCGGGCCGCACCGTGGTGTTCTCCACGTACCAGTCCATCGACGTGCTGCACCAGGCGCAGCAGATGGGTTTCCCGGACTTCGACCTGATCGTCTGCGACGAGGCCCACCGCACCACCGGCGCCACGCTGGCCGGTCAGGAGGACTCCGCGTTCGTGCGCGTCCACGACCAGTCCTTCATCCGCGGCACCAAGCGCCTCTACATGACGGCCACGCCGCGCGTGTTCGACGAGGGCACCCGGAAGAAGGCGGAGGAGAACTCCGTGGTGGTCGCGTCCATGGACGACGCAGCACTGTTCGGCCCCGAGTTCCACCGCCTGGGCTTCGGCGAGGCCGTGGAGGGCGGTCTGCTCAGCGACTACAAGGTCCTGGTGCTCGCGGTGGACGAGGCCGCGATCACGCGCCAGTTCCAGGAGCTGCTCACGGACGAGGACGGCCAGCTCAGCATTGACGACGTCGCCCGCATGGTCGGCTGCTGGAAGGGCCTGTCCACGCGCGGTTCCGAAGCTGGAATGCAGGCCTCCCCCCCCCGAACGCCCCCATGAAACGCGCGGTGGCGTTCGCCTCCAACATCCGCGAGTCGCAGCGGGTTGCTGACGCGCTGGAGCGGGTGAGCGAGCAGCTCACGCAGGACAACCCGCAGGATCTGCTGCTGCGCGCCGAGCACGTGGACGGCACCATGAACGTGGCGCAGCGGGGCGGCAAGCTGCGGTGGCTGGAGGCGGAGCCTGAGCAGGACGAGTGCCGCATCCTCACCAACGCGCGGTGTCTCTCCGAGGGCGTGGACGTTCCCAGCCTGGACGCGGTGATGTTCCTCAACCCCCGCAACTCGCAGGTGGACGTGGTGCAGTCCGTGGGGCGGGTGATGCGCCGGGCCAAGGACAAGGACTACGGGTACATCATCCTGCCGGTGGGCATCCCCTCCGGGGTGGCGCCGGAGGCCGCACTGAAGGACAGCAAGAAGTACAAGGTCATCTGGTCCGTGCTCAACGCGTTGCGCTCGCACGACGACCGTTTCGAGGCGATGGTCAACCACATCGACCTCAACCAGGACCGGGACGACCGCCTGGACGTGATCCCGGTGACCGTGGACGACGACTCCACGGTGGTGGTCCCCACCAACGAGCACGGCGAGCAGACCGTGCTGGACCTGCCGTTCGAGAATGCGCAGGAGTGGCGGGACGCCATCTACGCCAAGATCGTGCAGAAGGTGGGGGACCGCGAGTACTGGGAGAACTGGTCCGCGACCATTGCGGAGGTGGCGGCCAAGCACACCGAGCGGATCACCGCCCTGGTCACCCAGGATCCCACCCCGGAGGTCGCGGAGCAGTTCGACACGTTCGTGACGGCGCTGCGGGCCAACCTCAACGACGGCATCTCCGCCACGGACGCGATCTCCATGCTGTCCCAGCACCTGATCACCAAGCCGGTGTTCGATGCGCTGTTCGAGGGCTACGACTTCGCGGCGCACAACCCGGTGTCCGTGGTGATGCAGCGGATGGTGGACACGCTGGCCGGGCACAACCTGGAGTCCGAGACGACCACGCTGCAGTCTTTTTACGACAGCGTGCAGCGCCGGGCCACGGGAATCGACAACCCCGAGGGCAAGCAGCGGATCATCACGGAGCTGTACGAGAACTTCTTCACCAAGGCGTTCCCCAAGCAGGCGGACGCCATGGGGATCGTGTACACCCCGGTGGAGATCGTGGACTTCATCTTGCGCTCGGTGGACGAGCTCTCCCGCCGGCACTTCGGGGCGGGGCTCACGGACCGGGACGTGCACGTGCTGGACCCGTTCACGGGAACCGGAACGTTCATGGTGCGGCTCATCGAGTCCGGGATCATCTCCCCGCACGACTTTGCCCGCAAGTACGCGGAGGAGCTGCACGCCACCGAGATCATGCTGCTGGCCTACTACATTGCCGCGATCAACATCGAGGCCACGTACCACGGTGTGCAGGGCGGGATGTATGTCCCGTTCGAGGGCATTGTGCTGGGGGACACGTTCCAGATGTCCGAGGACCGGGACGTGATCGACAGCGAGGTGTTCACGGGCAACAACTCCCGCGCGCAGAAGCAGCTGGACGCGGACATCCGCGTGATCGTGGGTAACCCGCCCTACTCGGTGGGGCAGACGAGTGCGAACGACAACAACGCGAACCTGGCCTACCCCACGCTGGATGCGCGGATTCGGGACACCTATGCGGCTCTGGGAAGCGGCCAGAACAAGAACAGTCTCTACGACTCCTACGTGCGCGCCCTGCGCTGGGGGTCGGACCGGATCGGGGACCGGGGCATTCTGGCGTACGTGACCAACGGCGGGTACATCGACGGAAACTCGGCGGACGGCATCCGCAAGTCGCTGGTGCGGGACTTCGACCGGTTGTACGTGTTCAACACCCGCGGCAATGCACGCGGCGCGGGAGACCTGCGCAAGAAAGAGGCGGGAAACGTCTTCGGTGGGGGCAGCCGCACTACGGTGGCCGTCCTGCTCGCGGTGAAGGACCCCGCGCACACCGGGGACTGTGAGCTGCACTACCGGGACATCGGGGACTACCTCTCCCGCGAGGAGAAACTCGACATCATCCGCACTGCCGGTCTGAGCGACGAGGGCTGGCAGACCCTGGAGCCCAATGCCAAGGGGGAGTGGCTCAACCAGTCCACGGACGAGTTCCAGGAGTACGCGCCGCTGGGGGCCAAGAATACCGGATCAGAAAAGTCGACAGTTTTTCGTACGTTTTGCCGCGGATTGGAGTCGAGCCGCGACGCTTGGGTCTACGAGTTCTCAGCCCGTGATCTTGTCGAAAATATCGAGGGCATGACAGCCGCGTATGAAATTGCCCGTAAGCGCTTTGCACAGCAACGGACTGTGTCGCCGAACGAGTCCGCGGTGGCCCAATGGCTGAAATCCTCGCCCACCCACGCAGATCCCACACGGCTTTCGTGGAGCCGGTCGCTGCGTCAGTTGGCCGCCAAAGATCGCGCACTCACTCCATCGCCGGGGGCGGTGCGACAGAGCATCTACCGCCCATTCACGAAACAGCACCTGTACTTTGCGCCGGGATACAACCACGAGCGTGGGCAGCTGCCCAAGATGTTCCCGACCCCGGAGCACGAGAACTACGGGTTCTACATCCACGGGATCAATCCCGGCCAGCCTTTTGCCTTGATGGCGGTGAACGAAATCCCGTGTCTGGACCTCTTCGGCAAGGCGGGCCAGTTCTTCCCCCGCTACACCTACGAACCCCTGGGCACCCCCGCCGAGAACGAGAATCCCACGGAACTGGACCTGGGGCTGGGCGGGGGCGAGAGCGGCGTCGTCGTGGGTGGGTACCGGCGGATCGACAACGTGACGGACGAGACCCTGGCGCGCTACACGGAGGCGTTCGGGGAGGGCGTGAGCAAGGACGAGATCTTCGCGAGCGTGTACGCGCAGCTGCACGATCCGACCTACCGCCAGAAGTACGCGGCGGACCTCAAGCGGCAGCTTCCGCGCATCCCGCTGCCCGGCTCCGCCGAGAACTTCCGCGCGTACGCGCGGGCGGGGCGCGAGCTCATGGACCTCCACATCGGCTACGAGACCGTGGAGCCGTACCCGCTGACCGAGTCCCACAGCACGGGCGACGAGTCCGACCCCGCGTTCTACCAGGTCACGAAGATGCGCTGGGGCGGCACGGGCAGGGCCAAGGACCGTTCGGTGATCGTGTACAACGGCAACATCACGCTCAGCGGCATCCCGGAGGCGGCGCACGAGTACATGCTGGGCTCGCGCTCGGGGTTGGAGTGGCTACTGGACCGGTACCGGGTGAAGACGGACAAGGCGTCGGGGATCGTGAACGACCCCAACGACTGGGCGCTGGAGCACGAGAACCCCCGCTACATCGTGGACCTCGTCAAGCGCGTGACCACGGTGAGCGTGCGGACCATGGAGATTGTGAAGGGGCTGCCGGGGACCGTGTGAGGTGGGCCGGTCGGGGTGGTGCGTGTGTATGCCACGGTATACACTCGTATTATCAAGACCGGTTCCGCCCCCTCGGGGGTCCAGGGCCGGTCCTCTTTTTTCGTAGCATGGTGCCATGCGAACAGACGGTGGTGTTCCAGAACGGGAAAGGCCGCCCAAGGTCTTCCAGACCTACTCGGAGCAGGTTCGTCTGTTGCAGTCACGTGGGATGCAGGTGGCGGATCCCGCATTGGCCGAAAGCGTGCTCCGCACGACCAACTACTACCGGCTCAGTGGGTACTGGTACCCCTACCGCCGCCGGCACCTCGATGGTGAGGGCATGAGCAACACGTTCCTGGAGGGCACGTCCTTCGACGATGTGATGGCTCTCTACGAGTTCGATGCCAGATTGCGCGCGGCGGTTCTGGCTGCTCTCGGTCCCATCGAGCTCGCCATGCGGGCACTGCTGGGTCACGAGCTGGGGCGGATCGACCCGTGCGCTCATCTGGAGCCCCGACTGCTGGGGCCGACTGCGCGCGTGCAGGGCAGTGCTGCCGAGCCCTCGCTGCAGTATCGGCGGTGGTTCACACGTCACGCCGAAGACGTCAGGTGTTCACGTGAGGACTTCGTCGCGCACCACCGCGAGCACTACGGAAGCAAGTTGCCGATTTGGGCCGCCGTCGAGGTGATGGACTGGGGCAGTCTCTCCGCCTTGTACCGGCTTTCCCCGCTCAAGGTCCAGACTGTGTTGGCTGAGAGCGTGGGGCTCTCCTCCGCTCAGCTTGGATCGTGGTTGAAGTCCATGAACATGCTGCGCAACTACGCGGCCCACCAGGGCCGGATGTACAACCGCGTCTACACCCTCGTTCCCAAACTACCGCGCTCTGCCCACCCGGACTTCCCCGCCGGGGGCGAAGACGAGAACGCGCGGTGTTTTACACAGCTCACTGTGGTGCAGTACCTCGTGCGGACCCTCGGTGTGGGCAAAGCCAGGTTGTTGCCGGCTGTCCTGAGAAGTTTTCCGTCCGTCGCTCGTCTGGACATCACATCCATGGGCGCTCCGGACGGGTGGGAACGTCAATCGCTGTGGTCGTCATGACACCCACGGCCTGGTGCCAGTCACCACGGGATGGCAAGGACCGGCGGCCATGAGCGAGGATGACCCCATGCCCAGCCACCTGCACCGCTCCGGACCCCAGGTCGAGACTCTTCGCGCCACCCTGCGACGCATGGGCCTGCCCCTCGTGCTGGAGCCTCGGGCACGCCTGCAGGGGCTGCTGGGCCGCAGTGCCCCCGCGCTGCTGGGGGCCCTGACCCTCTTGCTGGGGGACACCATCGTGGAGGCCGCCGCGCGCGGGCTCACCCCCGCGCAGCTGGAGCACCCCTCCGAGGACGTACTGGTGGCCCTCGGCGTGGGCACCCTGGTGTCGTTCTGCTTTCCCCTGGTGTGGTGGCTCGCGAGCCTGGTCCTGCGGTGGTGTCCTCCGATGGTTCGGACGGTGGTGGGTGTCCTGACGGTGGCGGGCCTGGTGCTGCTGCCGTGGCTGGGCCCGGTGGGTGGCGGGTCCGGGTTCGCGGAGACGCTCGTGCTCCTGGCCGTGGTGCTGCTCGGTTCGTACTTCGGCGTGGGCACCGTGACCACGTGGGCGTTCCGCCGGGCGGCGCGGGAGCTCAACCACCTGGGGTCCATGGTGGGCCGGGTGCTGCCCATCCTGATGCTCGCGCTGCTGTTCTCCTTCTTCAACGCGGAGATCTGGCAGGTGGTGGCGCAGCTGTCCATGGGACGCACGTGGGCGATCGTGGGGGTCATGGCGGCCCTGGGGATCGCGCTCGCCACGCTCAACGCCCGGGACGAGATCTCCCAGATCATCCGCACGTACGACGACCGTTCCGGGGCCCGGGACCTGCGGTTCTCCGAACGCGTCAGCATCACCGCGATGTGCGTGCTCATCAGTCTCATCCAGGTGACCCTGCTGGGCGTGGTGGTCTTCGTGTTCTACGTGGTCTTCGGGGTGCTGTCGGTGTCTCCCGTGACGGCCACGCAGTGGATCGGCAGCCCGCCGGAGACCTTCGGCGGCGTGTTCGCGTCCCTGCCCTTCAACAAGCCCCTCGTGCAGGTCTGCCTGGTGCTGGCCGCGTTCAGCGCCCTGAACTTCATCGTGAGCATCGGCACGGACGCCACCTACCGCACTACGTTCCTGGAACCCGCGCTGGACGAGGTCCGCCACGGCCTCGACGTGCGGGACGAGTACAGGGCCCTGCGCGCGGGCGCGTCCCCGTCACAGGACCTGACGACGCCGCACGGTGACCCCTCGCGCGCAGCCCACGGCGCGGCGTCGCCGGGTGCCGCGGCGCCCGAAGCGACCCCGGACGTGAGCCCGGGCGCGGCCTCGGGAACGGACCGAGCGGCGTCGCCCCCGCCCGCCGTCCCTGGCGCGAACGCCGCGGGGCGAACCCTTGGGGACGTCCCCGGCGGGCCGCTAGCCTGAACCCGTGCATCCCGCAGAGCTGAGCCCGTCCACCCAGGACTACCTGAAGACCATCTGGCGGCTCGGGGAGTGGGAGCCGGAGCGGGTGACCACCACCTCGCTGGCCGCGCGCATGGGCCTGGCGGCCTCCACCGTCTCGGAGGCGCTGAAGAAGCTGACCGCGCAGGGCCTGGTGACCCGGCCCTCCTACGGGGTCGTGGAGCTCACCGAGCAGGGGCGGGACGTGGCCGTGCACATGGTGCGCCGCCACCGGATCCTGGAGATGTTCCTGGCCACCGAGCTGGGCTACTCGTGGGACGAGATCCACGACGAGGCCGAGGTCCTCGAGCACGCCGTCACCGACCGTTTCATCGACCGCCTGGACGCCAAGCTCGGCCACCCCTCCGAGGATCCGCACGGGGACGCGATCCCCTCACGGGACGGGGTGGTCACCCCCGCCCCGGCCGTTCCGCTCGCGGACGTCACCCACCCGGAGCCCGTGCGGGTCACGCGCGTCTCGGACGAGAGTCCCGAGACCCTGCGGGTGCTCGCCGAGGCGGGGATCCGGCCGGGCGCGGTGCTGCGGGTGCTTCCGGGCCCGGCCCGCAGCGCCACGGTGCGGGTGCGCGTGTCCGCAGGGGGCACGACGCCGGACGGTGGCCTTCTCGAGGACGGATCGCCCGTCACGGGGGATGCGGACCTGCCGGGGGACAGCTGCTCCGTCGCGCCGGACACTCGCGTTCCGGGGGGCGGCTCGCCCGCCGCTCGGCACATGCGGAGACCGCCCGGCACCGCGGGGACGGACGCAGCCGGTGGCGAGGCTGTGGACCTCGGCATCCTCGTGGCGGAGGCCGTCTGGGTGCAGGCCCTCACCCACGCGAGCTGACCGGGACGGACGCTCCCCGGGCCGGCAGCGGACAGCGTCAGCCTCGCGCTGGACCGACCGACGCCTCCCCAGGCTGTGGATTCCCCGCCGTGCCCGGCGCCGTCGCGGGCCTGCAAGATGAACAGCAGGTGACCGGAGCATGTCCTACCCTTGAAGAAACACGAACGCGAACGCGGCGGCACACCATGCCCGGGCCGCGGCGGTGCGGGCTGGCACCGGATGATCCAGGAACACGAGGTCCAGACATGTCCGAGGGTTTTCTGCGCGTGGGCAGGCGAGTGGGCCGCTGGACGGGCCGCGGGCTCTGCTACGGCCTGATCTGGCTGGGACTGACCCTGCTCGCGGCGGGCGGGATCATCCGGCACTACTGGGGCCAGATCTCGGTGGGGCAGATGCGCATGAACCTGATGTCCGTGCAGACGGACGGTGGCGGCGGGTCCGTGGTGTGGATCTCCGTGCTGGTCATCGGGGTACTTCCCGTCCTGGTCACCGTGGGCATCGCCCTCGCGCGCCGGGTGTGGCTGCGCAGAGCACGACGCGAGCACGGCACCCGGCCGCCCCGCGGCGTCGTGCGCTCCGCCTCCGCCGTGACCGTGGCGGCGGTGTTCGTGGCCGGGAGCACGAGCTTCGCGTCCGCGGTGGACCTGCCCCAGTACGTCAAGGCCGTGAAGTCCCCTCACGACATCGGCTCCACGTACGTCCAGCCCACCATCACGAGTGACGCGGACAAGCGCAACCTGGTGGTCATCTACCTGGAGTCCGGGGAGGCCACGCTCGCGGACGACCAGCTGTTCGAGAAGAACGCCTTCGCCCCGCTCGAGGACGTCACCCGGCCCGAGGACGGGTGGCGCAGCGTCGAGGACTTCCAGCAGTACGAGGGCGGTGGCTGGACCATGGCCGGGATCGCCTCCACGCAGTGCGGGATCCCTCTCAAGGAGTCGGGTGACGCGAGCTCCACGGACATCGGCGCCGGGCAGGAGCAGTACCTGGGCGGCGTGACCTGCCTGGGGGACGTGCTGCAGAACCACGGGTACACCAACACGTTCCTGGGCGGGGCCAACTCCTCCTTCGCGGGCAAGGACACGTTCCTGCGAAGCCACGGCTACACCGAGGACAAGGGTCTGGAGGACTGGCGTGCGGCGGGCGAGCCCGCGGAGAACTTCCGCAGCGACTGGGGCCTGAGCGACGAGCGGCTCATGGCCCACGCCAAGGACGAGGTGGACCGCCTGCACGCCGAGTCCGAGCGCACGGGCCAACCGTTCAACCTGTCCATGCTGACCCTGGACACCCACGAACCCGTCCACATCTACGACTCCTGCGATGTTGACACCCAGAACCAGGTGACCTCCGTGTTCGCGTGTTCCATGACCCAGGTGGCCGGTTTCGTGGAGCACATGAAGGCCCAGGGCTACCTGGAGGACACCTCCGTGGTGATCATGGGCGACCACCTCAAGCACATGAGCGCCGGGGACGCCTTCCACGAGCAGCTGGACCACCACCCCAACCGCACCGTGTTCAACCGCGTGTGGATCCCGGGCGAGACCGCCGAGCAGCCCCTGCGGGCCGGCGCGGACCAGCTCAGCATGTACCCCACCCTCCTGGAGGCGGCGGGTCTGTCTGTGCACGACGGCGCCGCGGGCCTGGGTGTGTCCGTCCGGCAGCAGGAGCCTCCCCAGGGTTCGGCGCAGGCCATGGACCCGGAGGAGTACCAGCAGCTGCTGGACTCGCGCTCCGCGGACTTCTACTCCCGGGCGTGGGACCCCGAGAACCCGGTGGGATGACCCCCTGACCTCTCCGGGAGGCTACTTCCCACCCGCCTGCTTCCCGCCGGTCAGCCCGGCACGGATGCGGCCGGTCGTCTCCCGAGCGCGCGTGCGCGCAGAGCCAGCCTCGTCCCGGGCGCGGCGGGCGGCGCGGTAGGCCGTGTAGCGGGGGAGACTGACGGGCACGTCCCACGTGCCGCCCAGTGCCACGTCCGCACCGCCGAAGGAGCGTTTGAACGCGCTGAACCCGGTCCACGGGTGCGCGGGGTCGCTCAACGGGGCGATCCCGAAGAGGTCGCCGATCGCGAGACCCTGCTCGGCGGCGTCGAGCAGCGCCTGGGCGATGAGCGGCTGGTTGGGGCGCAGCTTGCGCATGCTCGCGTCCATGCCGGAATGGGCGAAGATCCGGGTGGTGGGGGAGTCGTAGGTCAGCAGTGCGCTGACCACGGTGCCGTCCACGGAGCTCGTGTAGGCCGTGGAGTTGCCCGTGGCGCCCAGGCTGCGGGCGGCGGTGCGGAGGTAGTCCTCGCTGTGGGCCGTGAACCCCTTGCGCCCGGCGGTGCGGTGCTGCAGCTCGATCACCGCCTCGGCGGCGTCCGGGTGGGAGTCCGAGGCCAGGGTAATGCCCTTGTCCCGGTGGCGCCGCCACAGGTTGCGGTTGGTGCCCGTCATGGCGGACAGGATCTCCTGCGGCTCGCGGGACAGGTCCACCCAGCGCGTGTACGCGGGCTGGATGTCCCGAGGGGCCGGCCGTGCGCCGAGCCGACGCAGACCCGCCCCGAGGGAGGGCGCCGTGGCGTTCTGCCGCTGCACGGCTGCCGCGAAGGGCGTGCCCACCGGGGACGGCACCTGTGGCTCCACCCGCAACCACGCCACCGAGTGCTCGCGTGCCGCGGAGCGCAGCTCGCGCAGCGCCTCCGGCAGAACCTCGGGGTGCGCCAGGACCGGGCCGTACGGGGCGTACCAGACCACCCCGGCCCGGGAGCGCTCCTCGATGACAAGCGCGTGCCACCCGGCCCCGTCAAGAGTGTGAGTGCGGCGCGAGAGACCGGCCTGGAAGTGCTGCCAGGGCTCGGCCTGCAGCACGCTGGACGGGCCGAGAAGTGTGCGGGGGTCCGGTTGGGCGTGGGTGTGCCTCATGCGGGGTGCTCATCCTTGAGTGTCTGCCCCCGCTGCGAGGGATCGTCCTGGGGTCGCGGGGGTCGATCCTCATTAGATAGCCAACCTCGCCGTCCCGCAACAGCACCCGTGCGGCGTGTTCCCATGTGACGACGGCGTGTCCAGCGGCAGCAGCCCGTGGAACGTGTCCATGCCATGCCATGCCCCGCCGGCCGTTCGGATCCCGGGAGGGTCCGCGCGGCGGGTCAGAAGTCGCGCGAGTCCTCCGGAGCTAGTTCCGGGGAGATGCGCTGCAGGTGCACCCGCCGGGTGATCCGGATGCTGGGTCGAACCAGCATGAGTGCGCTGCCCAGCACGAACAGCCACGTCCCGGCGTAGACGGTGGCGTCCTGAAAGAAGAGGATCGAACCCACCAGGAAGATCAGGCCGATCAGGATGTCGTTGACGATCGACAGGGTCTCGTACCGGCCACGGATGACCAGCTCGCGGTGCCCCACACGGACCTCGATCGGCTTGGCGGCCCTGGACAGGGAGTCGGAGGTGGCGCTGGCGGAGGGAGTCACTGCTCGGTTCCTTTCACGAAGGCGCAGACCGGGCGGGCCGGCGGGAACGGCCGGTGGGTCACGCCTGCGGCGCGCACCACCGGCCGACCAGCCTACGGGAGGAGCCGGCGGCTCAGCACGCGGCGTGCTCGCCGCCGGTGTCGTCCCCATCTCATGCCCAGGGCGTCACTGCCCCTCGACCACCGCCGGGTGCAGCAGGGCGAGCCCGCCCTGAGCACTCGGCACGGTGGCGAGCGACGTCCCGGGATCGAACGACGCCGCGGCCCCGCTGTGCTGCAGCGTGTGGAAGCGCTCCAGCAGCGCGGGGTCGTGGCACCACCAGGTCCGGGTGCTGCCGTCTGGGAAGGCGGCCTGCACCGTGTTCCCGTGCGGCGCGCCGAGCTCCACCTGGACCCACCGGTCCTGGCTCTCGATGGCCAGGCGGGACTGGATGTAGTGCGCGTTGTGCCCCGGGTGGTAGCTCCGGCAGGCGGAGTCTCCCGCCGCGTGGACGCACGGGTGTTCGGGAGTGGGAGCGGAGTTGCTCATGATGGTGACCTTTCGCAGACTTCCGCGCGGCGGGTGCCGGGCGGCGGATCTTCCTCCGGGGGCACCGGGTGCGAACAACCGGTTGCCAGCCGACCAGCCGGAGGGCTGATGGTCGGGCTTCTTGATCCGGGAACATCACAGTACAGCGCTCCGACACGCACAAGCGTCTGCGCCGTTCGGTCACGACGAGGGGCCGCCGAGCAGCACGGGAGAACCCCGTACCGCTCGGCGGCCCCTGCGCAGCAGGCCGGTGCGGGAGCCCCGCACCACGGCCCTCAGCCGATGACCGAGTCCACGAGAGCCTTGGCCTCCTGCTGCACCTGCTTGAGGTGCTCCTCGCCCTTGAAGGACTCCGCGTAGATCTTGTAGACGTCCTCCGTGCCGGAGGGGCGGGCCGCGAACCACGCGTTCTCCGTGGTGACCTTGAGCCCGCCGATCGCCGCACCGTTGCCGGGGGCCTCCGTGAGCTTGGCGGTGATGGGCTCACCGGCCAGGGTGTCCGCGGTGACCTGCTCGGCGGAGAGCTTCTTCAGCGCCGCCTTCTGCTCGCGGTTCGCCGGGGCGTCGATGCGCTGGTACACGGGATCCCCGAACTGCTCGGTGAGCTCGCGGTAGCGCTGGGAGGGGGTCTTGCCCGTGGTGGCGGTCATCTCCGCGGCGAGCAGCGCCAGGATGATGCCGTCCTTGTCCGTGGTCCACACGGAGCCGTCCCTGCGCAGGAACGAGGCACCGGCGGACTCCTCCCCGCCGAAGCCGATGGAGCCGTCCAGCAGACCCGGCACGAACCACTTGAAGCCCACGGGCACCTCGTCCAGGCGGCGACCCAGGGACTGCGCCACGCGGTCGATGATCGAGGAGGACACCAGGGTCTTGCCCACCCCGGCGTCACCGCGCCAGCCATCGCGCGTGCGGTAGAGGTAGTCGATGGCCACCGCGAGGTAGTGGTTGGGGTTCATGAGCCCGGCATCCGGGGTCACGATGCCGTGGCGGTCGCTGTCCGCGTCGTTGCCCGTGGCGATGTCGTACTTGTCCCGGGCCCCGATCAGAGAGGCCATGGCCGAGGGGGAGGAGCAGTCCATGCGGATCTTCTCGTCCCAGTCCAGGGTCATGAACGCCCACTGCGGGTCCACGGTGGGGTTCACCACTTCCAGGTTCAGCCCGAAGCGCTCGCCGATCTCCTGCCAGTACGCCACCGACGCCGAGCCCATGGGGTCCGCACCGATGCGCACCCCCGCAGCCTTGATGGCGTCCAGGTCGATGATCTCCGGCAGCGCGGACACGTAGCTGTCCAGGAAGTCGAACGTGCCGGTGGTCTCCGCGGCCTTCGCCTCCTCCAGGGACACGCGCCGCACGCCCTCCAGGCCCGCCTCGATCAGCTCGTTGGCGCGGTCCGCGATCCATCCGGTGGCGTCCGTGTCCGCGGGGCCGCCGTGCGGGGGGTTGTACTTGAAGCCGCCGTCCGTGGGCGGGTTGTGGGACGGGGTGATCACGATCCCGTCCGCGCGGTCCTTGGGCCCGGACGCGTTGTACGTGAGGATCGCGTGGGACAGCGCCGGGGTGGGGGTGAAGCCGCCCCGGGAGTCCAGCAGGGTGCGCACGCCGTTGGCGGCGAGCACCTGCAGCGCGGTGTCCTGCGCGGGCCCGGACAGCGCGTGGGTGTCCTTGCCCATGAACAGCGGACCGGTGATGCCCTGCCCGGCGCGGTACTCCACGATCGCCTGCGTGATCGCGGCGATGTGGTCCTCGTTGAACGAGGTCTTCAGCGAGGAACCGCGGTGCCCGGAGGTTCCGAACGCCACCCGCTGGTCCGGGTTCCCGGCATCCGGCGTGCGGTCGAAGTACGCCGCCACGAGGTCGTCGATGTCCACGAGGTCACTGGGTTGGGCAACGGTGCCCGCACGGTTGGTCATGCCACCAACCTAGTCCCGAAAGCGCGCCCCGTCAGGCCGTGCGCCGCTCGGTTTCGGGCCCCGGCCCTGCCCCGGCGGACGACGACGCCGCGCGGCCACCTCCCGCGCCGAACCGCCGCTGCCCGCGGGGAGACGGCGCGGCGTGGACTCCACGAGCCCTTGCGCAGACCGGGCCGAACCGTCGGTCTGCCCGCGGAGCCCAGGACCGGTGGGCCGTCAGCAGCCCGGTGGGGGGCGCTGGACCGGGCTGCGGCCCTCCGTGGGCAGGTGCGCTCAGGCGACGAGGTGCGCGTGCGGCGTGGTGGGCGGGTCCAGCTGGGCGGCCAGGGCGAGCAGCTGCGCCTCACCGGACGCGCGCCCCACGAGCTGGACGCCCATGGGCACCGGACCCGGGTATTCGCCGGTCTCGGGGGTGCGCCACGTGGTGGGCACCGTGATCGCGGGCAGCCCGATCACGTTCACCACCGAGGTCCACGGCGTGTACTGGCACTGGCGCCTGTAGTCCTGGTCCGCGCCCGCCGGATCCGCGATGTCGAAGCCCTCGTGGAACCAGCCCACGGGCCGTGGCGGCATGGCCAGGGCCGGCGTGAGGATCATGTCGAACCGGGAGAACTGGCGGATCAGGTCCGCCTCGATCCCGCGCAGCACGGCGAAGGCGTCCGCGAGCTCCACCGCGCTGCGGGACAGGGCGCGCTCGCGGAACGAGCGGGCCAGCCCGGTGAGCAGGTGCTCGGTGCCATCGAGGGGCAGCTGACCCATGGCCGTGGTCCAGAGCCGCGAGAAGGCCTCGGGGTAGGAGGGGTCGTAGAGAACGTCCGCGTCCTCCACGGTGTGGCCCAGTGCTCCGAGCGCGCGGATCCCCTCGTCCAGCGCGGCCCGTGCCTCGGGGGACACCGTGATCTCGTACGTGCCGTCGAACGGAGAGGCCGTGCTCACCCCGATGCGCAGGGACCGCTCACCCCACGGCGCATCGCCCTGCCGAGCACGTTCCACGACCCGCGAGAACGACGCTTCGGGCGCGGCCACCACGGGCCGGTCGATCCGCTCGTGGCCCGGTGTGTGACACAGCACGTCCAGGAGCAGGGCGGCGTCCGCGGCGGTGCGGGTGATGGGTCCGTTGACCCCCAGCTGCCCGACGTTGGACAGCGCATCGCTGCTGGGCACCCTGCCCCGGTTCGGTTTGAGCCCGATGAGCCCGCATGCCGCAGCGGGGATCCGCACGGAACCGCCGCCGTCCGAGCCGATGGCCGCGGGGAGGATGCCGGCGGCCACGGCGGCGGCCTGGCCACCGGAGGAGCCGCCCGCCGAGCAGTCCAGGGCAAAGGGGTTGCGCGCTGGAGGGTATGCCCGGTTCTCGGAGTAGCAGTTGAGCAGGAACTCGGGCACCTGGGTCTTGCCGAGCAGCACGGCTCCGCTGTCCTGCAGGGTGGCGGCGAGCTCGTCCGAGCGTTCCGCCCGCGGGATGCTTCCGTCCTCCCCGCGCGCGGTCAGCGAGCCCCAGGAGGTGGGCATCCCGGCGACGTCGTGCCCGTCCTTCAGGGACAGGGGGACGCCGCGCAGGACGGCCGCTTCCGCGCGGCCCCGGGATGGGACCGCGGAGGGACGCGTTCCGCCGTGCCGGGTGGCTCCGCCGGACTGCTCGGATTCCGGTGCCCGAGGGTCGTCGAGGAGGCCCCCGCAGCGCAGCCGCTGGTCCGCGTCGCGCGCCGAGGTCAGAGCGGCCTCCCGCTCAACGTGCACGAACGCCCCGAGGTGATTGTTCAGGGCATCGATGCGATCCAGTGCCGCGGTGGTCAGGGCTTCACTCGTGGTCTCGCCGTGGCGCAGGGCGGCCACGGTCTCGGTCAGGGTGGGGAAGTGCGCCACGGGATCCTCTCGGGCGGTCGGTGGGCGGTGGCGGATCAGGCCGTGGGCGTCGCGGCGGGAGCCGCGGTGTCGGCTGCCCGGCGGCGTCGCAGGTTGCGGCGCACGAGCGGCCAGAACACGGCGAGCACGGCGACGGCCACGAGGCTCGTCCACACCTGGGTGCGGCTTGCATCGTCCGCGACCAGCATGACCACCACGATCCCCGCGACGGCCACGATCACCAGGATGCCGAGCCACGGGTGCAGCCACATCTTGAGCTTCAGGTTCGCGCGCTCCTCGGGGCTCATCTGAGAGCGCAGCTTCATCTGGGTGATCGCCACGAACACGTACACGAACAGGGCCACGAGACCCGCCGAGTTCATGATGAAGTCGAAGATCCCGGACTCCGGGGCCAGGAAGTTCACGAACACCGCCGCATAGCCGCCCAGGGTGGAGGCGAGCACGGCCACCACGGGGACGCCGTTCTTGGACTTCCGTGCCACGATGCGCGGAGCCAGGCCCTCGCCCGCGAGAGCGGAGAACATGCGCGCTGCGGAATACAGTCCGGAGTTCAGCACGGAGCACACTGCGGTGAAGATGACGATGCTCATGATCATCTCCGCGCCGGGGACGCCGAAGAGGTCGAAGACGTACACGAACGGTGCCTGCACGTCCGGGTCCGGGAGTTCATTCCAGGGCACGATGGTCACGATCAGCAGGATGGATCCCACGAAGAAGATCAGGATGCGCCACACCACGGTCACGGTGGCCTGGCGGATGCCCTTGGCGGGGTCCTCGGACTCCGCGGCCGCCATCACGGCGATCTCCGTGCCGAAGTAGGAGAAGATCACCACTGCCACGCCCGAGATCACGGCCCAGCCGCCCTGCGGTGCGAAGCCGCCGTGCTGCCACAGGTTGGGGATCGAGAAGTCCGCGCCCGGCCAGAGCCCGAACGCGAACAGCGTGCCCACGGCCAGGAACGCGACGATCACCGCCACCTTGACGCTGGCGAGCCAGAACTCGACCTCCCCGAACGAGCGCACGGAGATCAGGTTGGTGGCGGTGAAGATCAGCAGCAGGATCACGGAGCCCAGCCACACGGGCATGGCCGGGAACCACCCCGCGAGCAGCGACCCGCCCACCACGGCCTCGAACGCGATCACACCCACCCAGAAGTACCAGTAGAGCCAGCCCACGAAGTACCCGGCCCAGTCGCCCAGGCCCACGCGCGCGTACTCCATGAACGAGCCCACGGCGGGGCGCGACGCCGCCATCTCCCCGAGCATCCGCATGGCCAGGAACACGAGCAGCCCGCCCAGCAGGTAGGAGAGCACCGCGGCGGGACCTACCATGCGGATCACGTTGCCGGAGCCCACGAACAGGCTGGCTCCAATGATCCCGCCCAGCGTGATCATGGTGACGTGGCGCGAGCGCAGCGCCTTGTGGGTGATCTCGGGGGAGTCCCCGCCCGCGGCGGCAGAGCTGCCGGCCGGTGCTGGTCCCTGTGGTGCCTTGCCGGTGCTCATGGCTGGTCCTCTCGACTGCTGGAAACGGGGCCCGCAGAACGGCCGGGTCTGGGTGCGGATAGGTGAGTTCTACCACACGAGAGGCGCGGGCGGCGTCGTCGTACGCCGTGCGGCGCACGGGTGGATCTGCGCCGTTGCCGCAGGTCCGGGCCGGCCCCCGTGGAACGGTGCCGGACCGGGCGCGGTGCCGCAGCAGGTCCCAGCAGCGCGGCGTCGTCGTGCCGGGCAAGCGAGTGGCACGCGAACGGGCGGCCACCGGAGAACCGGTGGCCGCCCGCGGTGCACGTGGCGTCAGATCAGCAGGCTCAGGCGCCGGCCTCCTGGATGGCCCCGGCGAACACGCCGAGGGCGTCGCGCAGCAGGTCCATGTCGATGACCAGCGGCGGGAGCAGGCGCACGATGTTGCCGTACGTGCCGCACGTGAGGATTGCGACGCCCTGCGCGAGGCAGCGCGCGGCGATCTGCTTGGCGGCGTCCGGGTTCGGGTCCGTGGTGCCGGGCTTCACGAACTCGAGCGCGATCATCGCGCCGCGGCCGCGGAGGTCTCCCACCACGGGGGAGGACTCCGCCACGGAGCCCAGCTCCTCACGGACGACCTTTTCGATCTCCCGCGCGCGCTCCACGAGACCCCACTCCTCGATGGTCTCCAGCGCGCCGAGGGCCGCGGCGCACGCCACGGGGTTGCCGCCGTAGGTTCCGCCCAGGCCGCCGGGGTGCACGGCGTCCATGATCTCGGCGCGGCCCACCACGCCGGACAGCGGCATGCCGCCGGCAATGCCCTTGGCGAAGGTCACGAGGTCCGGCTCCACGCCCTCGTGCTCGGACGCGAACCACGCGCCGGTACGCGCAATGCCGGCCTGGACCTCGTCCGCAACGAACACGGCGCCGTTCTCACGGCACCACGAGGACAGTGCGGGCAGGAAGCCCTCGGCGGGGACGATGAAGCCGCCCTCGCCCTGGATGGGCTCGATGACCACGGCGGCCACGTTCTCCGCGCCCACCTGCTTCTCGACCATGGTGAGCGCGCGCTTGGCGGCCTCCGCGCCCGTCATGCCCTCGGGGTCGCGCAACGGGTAGGACATGGGCACGCGGTAGACCTCGTTGGCGAACGGCCCGAAGCCCTGCTTGTACGGCATCACCTTGGCGGTCATGGCCATGGTGAGGTTGGTGCGCCCGTGGTAGGCGTGGTCGAACACCACCACGGCCTGGCGCTTGGTGTGCACGCGCGCGATCTTCACGGCGTTCTCCACGGCCTCGGAGCCCGACGTGAACAGCGCGGTGCGCTTGTCGAAGGACCCGGGGGTCAGCTGCGCCATCTTCTCGCCCACGGCCACGTAGTCCTCGTACGGGGTGACCATGAAGCACGTGTGGGTGAACTTGGCCACCGCGTCCTGGACGCGCGCCACCACCTTGGGGGCGGAGGCACCCACGGACGTCACGGCGATGCCGGAGCCCAGGTCCACCATCTGGTTGCCGTCCACGTCCTTGATCACGCCGCCGTCCAGCTCGTCCGCGAAGACGGGCAGGGAGGAGGCGACGCCGGCGGCAACGGTCTGTGCGCGGCGCTCGGCGAGCGCCTGGGACTTGGGCCCGGGAATGCTGGTCACCAGCTCGCGCTTCTGCGGGAGCCGGTACTCGATCTCTGCCATCTCAGATGGTCCTTTCATGCTGTGCGCGGTGCTGCGCCGCGGGATGCGGTGCGGGCGGATCGGGCCCGCGGTGTCAGGTGCGGGATCAGGCCCAGGGGGAGGGCATGCCCATGTACTGCACGGTGGTGTACTCGGCGATGCCCTCGGCGCCGCCCTCGCGGCCCACGCCGGACTCCTTCACGCCGCCGAACGGTGCCGCCGCGTTGGAGATCACGCCCACGTTCAGGCCCAGCAGGCCGTACTCAATGCGCTCGCCGATGCGCAGCGCACGGGAAATGTCCTCGGTGAACACGTAGGAGGCCAGGCCGTACTCGGTCGTGTTGGCCAGGCGCACGGCGTCGTCCTCGTCCGTGAAGGTGATCACGGGCGCCACGGGACCGAAGATCTCCTCCTGGAACACGCGGCAGTCCTCGGTCACGCCGGTGAGCAGGGTGGGCTCGAAGAAGTAGCCGGGCCCGTCCACGGGCTTGCCGCCCACGACGGCGCTCGCGCCCTTCTCGAGCGCGTCCTGGACGAACTCGGTGACCGAGTCCAGGGCCTTCTTCTCCACCATGGGGCCCACGGTGGAGTCCTCGTCCAGGCCGTCGCCGGGCTTGAGCGCCTTGAGCTTGGCCGCGAACTTCTGCGAGAACTCCTCGGCCACGGACTCGTGCACCAGGAAGCGGTTGGCGGCGGTGCAGGCCTCGCCCATGTTGCGCATCTTCGCGGCCATGGCGCCCTCCACGGCCTTGTCCAGGTCCGCGTCCTCGAACACGATGAACGGGCCGTTGCCGCCCAGCTCCATGGAGGTGCGCAGCACGTGGTCCGTGGCCGTCTTCATGAGCTGCTTGCCCACGGGCGTGGAGCCCGTGAAGGACACCTTGCGCAGGCGCGGGTCCGCCATGATCGGGTCCGAGACGTTGGACGCGGACTTGGAGGACACCACGTTCAGCACGCCCGCGGGGATCCCCGCCTCGATCATGAGTTTGGCGAAGAACTGCGAGGTCAGCGGGGTCAGGCGTGCGGGCTTGAGGATCATGGTGCAGCCCGCGGCCACCGCGGGGGCCACCTTGCGGGTGGCCATGGCCAGCGGGAAGTTCCACGGGGTGATCAGCAGGCACGGGCCCACGGGCTTGTGGGACACGAACATCTTGAGGTTGCCCTCGGGCGTGGACGCGTAGCGGCCGTAGTGGCGCACCGCCTCCTCGGAGAACCAGCGCAGGAACTCGCCGCCGTAGACCACCTCGCCCTGGGCCTCCTTCAGCGGCTTGCCCATCTCCAGGGTCATCAGCAGCGCGAGGTCCTCCTTGTGCTCCTGGACCAGGTCGAAGGCGCGGCGCAGGATTTCGGAGCGCTCGCGGGTGCTCGTGCGGGCCCAGGACTCCTGGGCGTTCGCGGCGGCGTCCATGGCCGCGCGCGAGTCCTCCTCGGTGGCGGAGGCGAGCGTGGCCAGGATCTCCCCGGTTGCCGGGTTCTCGACGTCGAACGTGCCGCCGTCCGACGCATCGCGCCACTCGCCGTTGATCAGCAGACCCTTGGGCGTGGCCTCGAGGACGGCGGAAACCTTGTCGTGGATGCTCATCTGATTCCTTTCACGCGCTCGGGTGCGCTGCGGACTCTGGGTTCTGGGGACAGGGCTGTCTGCGATCATCGTATGCCCGGGCGCAAGGGGCTCCGGGCTCGAACCGTCCATTGTCCAGGGGGTGGACGCCCGCGCGCCGATTGTTCCGGTTCGTGACGCCCGTCATGCTGGTCCTGGTCCTGGTCCTGGTCCTGGTCCTGGTCCCGCGTGCCTCTCGCCCGTGACCCCGCACGACGCCGCACGGTGCGGTCCGCGACCGGCGTGCCGCGGCGTCGTCGTCCTCGACTCTCGCCCTCGGTGAACCCCCCTGCCATCGCGGTGTGACGCGCCATACGCTGGAGCCATGGCTTACGCAACCACCAACCCCGCGACCGGGGAGACCGTCAAGACCTTCGAGACCGCCACGGACGAGCAGATCCGCGATGCCGTGGCCCGTTCCGCCAAGGAGTACACCTCCTGGCGCACCGTCCCGGTGGCGGAGCGCGCGCGGCTGATGCACACCATGGCCGGGCTGTACCGCGACCGCGAGGACGAGCTCGCCGCCCTGATCACCGAGGAGATGGGCAAACCGCTCGCGCAGTCCGTGGAGGAGGTCCGGCTCGTGGCGGACATCTACGACTACTACGCGGACAATGCCGAGGAGTTCATGAAGGGCCGCACCCTGACGCCCTCCACGGGTGGCGAGGCCCGCGTGGTGCTCGACTCCACGGGCGTGCTGCTGGGGATCATGCCGTGGAACTTCCCCTACTACCAGGTGGCGCGCTTCGCCGCCCCCAACGTGATGCTCGGCAACACCGTGCTGCTCAAGCACGCGGGCAATGTGCCCCAGGCCGCGCTGGTGCAGGAGGAGCTCTTCCGTGACGCAGGCTTCCCGGAGGACGTCTACATCAACATCTTCGCGTCCAACGAGCAGATCGCGGACATCGTGATCCCGGACCCGGCTGTGCAGGGCGTGTCCCTCACGGGCTCGGAGCGCGCGGGCTCGGCCGTGGCCGCCGCCGCGGGCAAGAACCTCAAGAAGGTCGTGCTGGAGCTGGGCGGCTCGGACCCCTTCATCGTGCTGGACGCCGAGAACGTGGAGCGCACCGTCAAGCAGGGTGTCTTCGGGCGCATGCTCAACAACGGCCAGGCGTGCACCAACTCCAAGCGGTTCATCGTGCTGGAAGAGGCGTACGACGCGTTCGTGGAGAACTTCGCGCAGGCCGTGCAGGGCGTGACCCCCGGGGACCCCATGGACCAGAAGACCTTCCTGGGTCCGCTGTGCGCCGTGGAGGCACGTGACGAGATCATGGAGCAGGTCCAGGACGCCGTGGACAAGGGCGCCACCGTGCTCGCCGGCGGCAAGAAGCTGGACAAGCCCGGGGCCTGGATGGAGGCCACGGTGCTCGCGGACGTCACCCCCGAGATGCGCGCGTACGCCGAGGAAATCTTCGGCCCCGTGGCCGTGGTCTATAAGGTCAAGGACGCGGACGAGGCCGTGGAGCTCGCCAACTCCTCGCCGTTCGGTCTGGGCGGTTCCGTGTTCGGCGCGGACGAGGAAGCCGCGCTGGAGGTCGCGCAGCGCGTGGACTCCGGGATGGTCTACGTCAACGAGGTCACCGGCACCGCCCCGGACCTGCCCTTCGGCGGCGTCAAGCGCTCCGGCGTGGGCCGTGAGCTCGGCCCGTTCGGCATCGAGGAGTTCGCCAACAAGAAGCTGATCCACACGCCCAAGAAGAAGTAGTCGGCACAGGCACCCCGTGTCCGCCGCCCCTGCGCCTGCACAGGTGTGGGGGCGGCGTCGTACCCGGGGGCGGTGACGGCGCCGGGCCCGGTGGGTGGGCCGAGGCCCCGGAGTCCGGGCCAGGCGTCCCGCGGGCCGCTGCGGGCGGCGTCGTACGCGGGGACGGCGACGCCGCGCGGTACCGGCCGCGCGCGGGCGTCAGTCCTCGCGCTGGTAGCGGATCTGGGAACCCACCACCGTGGCCTCCACCACGGTGTCCCGCACGGCCTCCGCGTCCACCGCGAAGATGTCCCGGTCCACGCACACGAAGTCCGCGAGCATCCCGGGGGCCAGGCACCCCTTCTGGTTCTCCTCGTAGGAGGCGCGGGCCACGGAGTGGGTGTAGTGGGACACGGCCTCCGGGCGGGAGATGATCTCGTGCGGCTGCCACCCGCCCTCGGGGGAGCCGTCCCGGGTGCGGGTGATGGCCGCGTGGATGCCGTGGAACGGGTTGGGGTCCTCCACCGGGGCGTCGGAACCGAAGACCAGCTCCGCGCCCGCCCGCCGCAGGCTGTTCCACCCGTAGGCCACGAGGTCCCGGTCCTCCAGGAACCCGTTGAGGGGGATGTCCGTGGTGCAGTGCATCGGCTGCAGGGAGGCGGTGACCTCCAGCTCCCGGAACCGGGGGACGTCGGTGCGCTTGACGTACTGCGCGTGCTCGATCCGGTGGCGCAGTCCGAAGGCCCGGGAAATGGCCTGGTTCGCCTCGATGGCGTCCAGCGCCTCCGTGGCCGCCTGGTCCCCGATGGCGTGCACGGCGGCGGCGATCCCCGCCGAGGCCGCCCGGTGGATCCAGTGCTCCAGCTCCTCGGGCTCCATCACGGCCATCCCGTGGTCCTGGGTTCCGGGCCACGCCTCGGACATGTGGCACGTGTGGGAGCCCAGGGCGCCGTCCGCGAAGAGCTTGAGCGGGCCCATGGAGATCCACTCGTCCCCGGAGTGGGTGCGGATCCCGCGCCGGATGAAGTCCTCGATCTGCTCCTGCCGAAGGATCTTGTGCACGCGGATGTCCAGCTCACCGCGGTCGTGGAGCTTGCGGTACGCGTGCAGGCAGTCCACGCCGTCGATGTCGTGGATGGAGGTGATGCCGCGCTGGAGCAGCTCGCGCTGGCCCAGGGGCAGGTAGCTGTCGATGCTCCCGGAGACGTCCGACTGCATGAGACCGTCCCGGATGGGGATCGCGGCGGCCTCCTTGAGCACCCCGGTGAGCTCCCCGTGCTCGTCCCGCTCGAACTCGCCGCCGTCCGGGTCCTTCACGGTGCGGTCCAGCCCCAGCTCGGTCAGCGCGCGCGAGTTCAGCCACAGTGTGTGCAGGTCCAGGGAGCTCAGCGCCACGGGAACGTCCGGCGCCACCGAGTCCAGCACGTGGCGGTCCGGACGCTCGGGGCTCGTCCACGCGTTGATGTTCCACTGCCCACCGAAGATCCACGTGATGGACGGGTCCGTCCTGGCCTGCTCCACGTAGGGCCTCAGCACCGCCAGGGCCTCGTCCAGATTCACGCAGCCGCGCATGTCCGGCTCGATGAGGGAGCGCGAGTACATGGCCGAGTGGATGTGCCCGTCGCCCATGCCGGGCAGGACGTAGGCGCCACCCAGGTCCATGCGCTCGGTGCCCAGCGGGGCCATGTCACGCAGCCGCCGGTACTCGCCCACCGCCACGATCCGGTCCTCCGAGGTGAGGATGGCGTCGGGGTGCGGCATGTCGTGGGAGTGCCACTGGCCCTGCGGGGTCCAGCCCGTGGCCGGGTTCATGGCGTGGACGGTGGCGTTGTGGAACAGGCGGTGCATGGGACTCCTCGTGGTGCGCCGGGGCGACGACGGCGCGGTGGCCTCCGGTCGTCAGGCACCACCCTACGACGACGCCGCCGCCCACCCGAGGGGCGCGGTACGTCGTCGTTGCGGGGACAGCTACATGCCGGGCAGGAGCTTCGCGGGGTCCGCGACCACGTGCACCACGGCCGGGATCCGGTCCTCGGTGACGGCCCGCACGGCGTCGGCGACGACCCCCTCGATGTCCTCGTTGCGCTCCAGGCGCGCCCCGAAGGCCCCGTAGCCGCGGGCCACGGTGGCGAAGTCCGGGTTCTCCAGCTGGGTTCCCGAGACCCGCCCGGGGTAGTGGTTCTCCTGGTGTGCGCGGATGGTGCCGAACTGGCCGTTGTCCAGCACCAGGATGAGCGGGTGAGCGCCGAACTGCCGGGCGGTCGCCAGCTCCTGCGAGTTCATGAGGAACTCGCCGTCGCCGGCCACCGCGACCACGAAACGTTCGGGCTGCTCCAGGGACACGGAGACCGCGCCGGGCACGGAGTAGCCCATGGTGCCGTTGCGCACCGACAGCTGCGAGGGGTAGGCCCCCGTGGGCACGTACGTGTTCGCCCACGCGGTGTGGTTGCCGGAGCCGTAGACCACCGCCGCGTCCTCGGGCAGGTGGGGGATCAGCGCCTTCATCACCAGGGTCATGTCCGCGGTGCCGGGCGCGTTGTCCCCCGCGGAGGCCGGGATCTCGTAGCGGGCGCGGCGGGCGGCCACGGGCTTCTCGAGCCACTGCGACCAGTCCGGGTGCTCACCCAGCTGGAGGCCCTCCAGGGCTCGGCCGAACGCCACCGGGGAGGCCAGGATCTGACGGGTGACGGCACCGGAGTGCTGGCGCAGCGAGGTGTCGATGTTGACGATCCAGTTCACGGCGGAGCGGTCCTGGCGCACGGTGAACCCGTCCGTGGGGATGTCCGAGAGCGTTCCGCCGACCACGAGCAGCACGTCCGCGTGCTCCAGGGTCTCGATGGTCTCCCGGCTGCGCCCGTAGCCGGTCTCGCCCGCGTTCACGGGGGAGGTGCCGGGGACCCGGTCCGCCGCCCGCCAGTCGGAGACCACGGGGATGCCGTGGCGCTCGGCGAAGTCCGTGACCTGCCGCGCGGCCTCCGGGCTCCAGCGGGGTCCGCCCACGAGGATCGCGGGATGCTCCGCCGCCTCCAGTGCGCCCCGCAGCTCGGCCAGCTCGTCCGCACCCACGGCACCCTCGGCCACGGGGACGGGCGGAACCACGGGCGCGTCCGTGAGCTGGGTGATGACGTCCTCGGGCAGACCCACCACCACCGGCCCGGGCCGTCCGGAGCTTGCGGCGAAGAACGCCTCGGCCACGTACTCGGACGCACGGTCCGCCTCGTCCAGGACCATCACGCGCTTGGCCTGGGAGCCGAACCACTGGTGCGGGTCGAACTCCTGGAACGCCTCCTTCTCCCGGTGGGCCACCGGGACGAGGCCCACGAAGAGCACCAGGGGAGTGGAGTCCTGCCACGCCAGGTGGATGCCCACGAAGGCGTTAGAGGCCCCCGGACCGCGGGTCACCATGGCCACCCCGGGGCGACCGGTCAGCTTGCCGTGCGCCTCCGCCATGTAGGTGACCCCGCCCTCCTGGCGGCACACCACGTTCTGCACCCCGGAGTCGTAGAGCCCGTCCAGGACGTCCAGGAAGCTCTCCCCGGGCACGCTGAACACGCGGTCCACGCCGTGGGCCTTGAGGGACTCGACGATGAGGTGGCCGGCGGACTGCTGGGGCATGGGGTTCTCCTGACTCCGGATCGAGTGTGGCCCGGATCACCGTTCTGGGGCTTGTCCGGCGATCCTACCGCCGGAGCGTCACACGGAGCCGTGCGCCACCTCGCCGCCCACCACCGTGGCGGTCACCCGCAGGTCCCGGATGGTCGCCGGGTCCACCGTGTAGAGGTCCTCGGAGAGGACCGCGAAGTCCGCGAGCATCCCCGGCACCAGCCGCCCCTTCTCGTGCTCCTGGTGGGAGGCGTACGCGCTGCCCACGGTGTACGCGTGCACCGCCTCGGCCACCGTGACGCGCTCCTCCGGCACGAACGGGGCGCCGGAGGACGTGGACCGGTTGACCATGTCGTGGATATTGGCCAGCGGCGGGTAGTCCACCACGGGTGCGTCCGTGGAGGCGGGGACCACCATCCCGGCGTCCAGCAGGGACCTCATGCGGTAGCAGAACCGGGTGCGCGGCTCGCCCATGGCCCGGGCGATGCCGTCCCCGAGCTCGTTCACGAACCGGCCCTGGGGCACGGGGACCACGCCGAGCCGGGCGGCACGCGCCACCTGTTCGTCGCTGGCCACGCCGAAGTGCTCGATGCGGTGGCGGCAGTCCTCGCGGGGGAACCGCCGCTGCGCCGCCTCGAGGACGTCCAGGACCACGTCCACCGCCCCGTCCCCGATGGCGTGCACGGCGAGCTGCCAGCCGTTCGCGTGCGCGGCGGTCAGCCGCTCCTCGAGCCACTCCCGTGGGAACTGCAGGTACCCGGCGTTGGCCACTCCGGCCTCGGTGTCCGCCGCGTAGTCCTCGGTCATGAACGCGGAGCGGCCGATGAGCGAACCGTCCGCGAGCACCTTCACCGCGCCGATGCGCAGCCGGTCGTCCCCCAGCCCCGTCCGCAGCCCCAGGTCCAGGCCGAAGGGCCGGTCCGCGTGGTCCCCGTCCGCACCGGCCGCGCCCGCGCCGGAAGGGGACCCAGCGGCGTCGTCACACCGGGCGTCTGCGGCGCCCGGCGCGTCCGGCGCGCCCACCGGGTGCAGCGTGGTGAGGTACGGCATGACGGTGGCGCGCACGCCCAGCCGCCCCTGCTCCCGCGCGAGCTGGTATGCCGCGAGGTCCGTGACGGACTGCCCCAGGTGCTCGGGGGCGCCCAAGCCGGGTTCCGTGACGGACGTTATCCCAGCGGCCAGGGCGACGTCGCTCGCGGCCCCGATCTGCTCGGCCACCTGTGCGGCGGTCTTGGGCGGCATGGCCCCGGAGACCAGGCCGCGCGCCGTCTCTTCGAGCAGCCCCAGCGCGGCGCCGTGCTCGTCGAGCGGCACGCTGCCGCCCTCGGGGACGGTGAACCCGGTGCGTCCGGGGTACCCCGCGGCCTCGAACGCGGCGGTGTTGACCACGGCCATGTGCCGGGAGTTGTGCCACAGCCACACGGGGTTCTCCGGCGCCACGGCGTCCAGCGCCTCGGCGGTGGGGTGGGAGCCGCCCAGGTGGTTCTGGTCGTAGCCCTGCCCCAGGACCCACTCGCCGGGTGCGGCGTCCCGCGCGGCGGCGGCCACGGCGTCGAGCAGCTCGGCCAGGGTCGGGACGGTCGTCGGCCGCAGGTCCACCTGCACGAGGGCCTCTCCAAGCATGGTGAGGTGGCAGTGGGCGTCGTGGAAACCGGGGACCACGGTGGCGCCGCGCAGGTCCATCGTGCGGTCGAAGAGCTCCGGTGCGAGGTCGTCGTCCAGGCTCACCACCCGGCCGTGGTGGACCCCCAGGGCACGGGCCACGGGGCGCTCCGGGTCCTGGGTGTGGATGGTGCCGTTCGTGAAGATGACGTCGAGGGCCATGGGTGCCGTCCTGCTTCCGGTCGGTTCGGGCCGCACGTGCCCGCTGCGTGCCGCGCGGGTCGGTCCACGACTCGCGGGCAGAGGCCCATCGTCTCGCGCGCCGTCGCCCGTGTCACGCCTCGCGCCGCGCGCGACGACGGGCCCCGCGCCGTGCGCGACAACGCGCCGTGCGCCGTGAGCGACGACACGCCGCGGGCACCGTGGCCGTGAACGGCGCGGAACGCGGTCCGTCCCGCGGCGCGGATGCCGTCCAGGTCCCGTCCAGGTCCCGTCACGACGCCGCACCGTCACCCCGGGCGCACCGTGTGCCGCTAACCTCGTGGACAACGAAGTGTGCTTCCGGTGCGAGTGCCGGACGCCGGGCGCATCACGAGCGCCACGGACGCACACCCCCTCCCACCCAGGAGAACTCATGCCCTTCGACCCCAAGGCGCCGGCCACCGGCCCCATGCCCGTCTACAAGGAGAGGGGCGACCAGGGGTACAAGAAGTCCCTGGGCAACTTCCAGATCCAGATGATCGGCATCGGCGGTGCGATCGGAGTGGGCCTGTTCCTGGGCATCGGCGAGCGCCTGGCCACTGCTGGACCTGCCCTGGTCCTGTCCTACCTGGTGGTCTCCACCGTGGTGTACCTGCTCATGCGGGCGCTCGGGGAGCTCGTGATTCACCGCCCCACCACGGGTGCGTGGGTCTCCTACGCGCGCGAGTTCGTGGGCAACCGGTTCGCGTTCATGACCGGGTGGATCTACGTGGCGCTCTCCGCGGTGGCCGGCGTGGGGGAGATCGCGGCGCTCGCCGTGTACGTGCAGTTCTGGTGGCCCGAGATCCCGGGCTGGATCCCCTCCCTGGTGGCGGCCATGACCATCGTGGGCTGCAACCTGCTGAGCGTGAAGCTCTACGGGTTCATCGAGACCTGGGCCGCGGCCATCAAGGTGCTCGCCATCCTGCTGTTCCTGGGCGCGGGCATCATCCTGGTGGTGGCCGGCGACATCTTCAACGCCCCCACCGCGGCGTCCGTGTCCAACCTGTGGAACCAGGGCTTCGCACCCAACGGGGCGCTGCAGCTCGTGGTGGTGATGACCGGCGTGGTGTTCTCCTTCTCGGCCATCGAGATCGTGGGCGTCTCCGCCGGCGAGGCCAAGGACCCCGAGGAGTCGATGCCCAAAGCCATCAACTCCGTGGTGCTGCGCATCGCCATCTTCTACATCGGCTCCATCCTGGTGCTGTCCATGCTGCTGCCCACCTCCGAGTACTCGGGTGAGCAGTCGCCGTTCGTCACCGCGCTGTCCTCGCTCAACATCCCGGCGCTCGCGGGCATCATGAACTTCGTGGTGCTCACGGCGGCGATCTCCGGTGTGAACGCCACGCTCTACGCGTGCGTGCGGCTGCTGCGGAACCTCGCGGCCCACGGCCAGGCCCCGGAGGTGATGTCCAAGGTCTCCCACCGCGGAGTCCCCTCCGGAGCCCTGCTGTGCATCTTCGTCTTCGACCTCTTCGGGATCGTGCTCATCTACGCGCTGGGTGCCGCGGACGCGTTCGAAGTGGTGCTGAGCGCTTGCTCCGTGTTCGTGCTCTTCGGGTGGATCTCGATCTTCGTGTCCCACCTGGGCTACCGCCGTCAGGTGGACCGCGGCCAGGTGGCGCCGGTGCACTTCAAGATGCCCGGCGCACCGGTGACCAACTACGTGTGCCTCACGTTCCTGGTGGTGCTCTCCCTCTACATCATGTTCGACTTCAGCAACCCGCACTGGTACTACAGCCTGCTGGCCGGTGTGCTGATCATCGTGGCCACCACCGTGGGCTACGAGTTCTCCAAGCGCCACGTGGCCAAGAAGGGCCTGCCCGAGCTCAAGACCACAGGTGAGGACGACGACCACGTGGCCGCCGAGCCCGGCGAGAACGAGGTGCGCTGAGCGGCGTCGTCCCCGGCGGTCGGCGCGGCGCACCAAGGGCGGCGGGGCGACGGCGCACGGCACTCGGGCGTTCGGACGAGGGTGCCGCGCCGGGTCCAGCTCGCGCTGAACCGTGGCGCGGAACGTGATCACGCTCATGGGCACTATGGTGGGGCACCGGAAGAAACGCCCGGGCCCACTACGGAGGAACCCATGGACAACGTGAACAACCTGCCGTCCGCAACCGTGGACGAGATCCCGGCGGACGCTCCCGTGCTGGACGTGCGCGAGCAGAACGAGTGGGACGCGGGGCACATCGAGGGCGCGCAGCACCTGCCGCTGTCCGAGCTCGCGGAGCGCTCCGAGGAGGTCCCGCTGGACCAGGACGTCTACGTCATCTGCCGTTCCGGCGGTCGCTCGCTGCGCGCCACCGCGTACCTCGCGCAGTACGGCTACGACCCCGTGAACGTGCTGGGCGGCATGGGTGCGTGGGCGGACGCCGGCAAGCCCATCGTGTCCGAGACCGGGGAAGCGGCGCGCGTTCTGTGAACGCCGCTGTCTCCGGCGTGGCCCCGGGTCCGGTGGACCCGGGGCCACGTGCCCGTCGGTACGCGTTCCTGGGCCCGGCGGGCACGTTCACCGAGGCCGCCCTGATGCAGGTCCCGGGCGCCGACGCCGCCGAGCGGACTCCCATGAACTCGGTGCCCGCCGCGCTGGCCGCCGTTCGTGAGGAACGCGTGGACGCCGCCGTGGTGCCCATCGAGAACTCGGTGGAAGGTGGCGTGACCGCCACGCTGGACGACGTCTCCTTCGGCGCCGAGTTGCGGATCCTGCGGGAGATCGTGGTCCCCATCCGGTTCTCGCTCGTGGCGCCGACGGGTACCGAGCTGGCGGACGTCCGCACCGTGTCCACCCACACGGTGGCGTGGGCGCAGATCCGCCGCTGGGTGGAGAAGAACATGCCGAATGTGGCATACGTTCCGGCACCCTCCACTGCGGCGTCCGCCGTGGCCATGCTGGACGGCGCGGGCGGGGTGAGCACCGAGGGCCTCGGCTACGACGCCGCCGTGTGCTCACCCGTGGTCGTCACGGCCCACCCGGAGCTGCACGTGCTGGCCGAGGACATCGGGGACAACAAGCAGGCCGTGACCCGCTTCGTGCTCGTGGCCCGCCCGGACGCTCGGATGCCCGCCCCCACCGGAGCGGACAAGACCTCCCTGGTGGTACCGCTGTGGCAGGACCGCCCCGGGGCGCTGCTCGACATCCTCGAGCAGTTCGCCACCCGCGGGGTCAACCTCACGCGCATCGAGTCCCGCCCCGCCAAGACCCACCTGGGCGACTACTTCTTCTCCGTGGACATCGACGGGCACATCCAGGACGACCGGGTGGCCGACGCCCTCATGGGCGTCCGCCGGATCTGTCCCCGCACCCGGTTCCTCGGGTCGTACCCCCGGGCTGACCAGCTCGTGGTCCCCGTGGCCTCGCACCACAGCGACGCCGCATTCGTCCAGGCCCGTTCGTGGGTCGACAACCTGAAAGGACAGTGACGTCCATGGAGATCGAGGGCTGGAGCCAGACGCTGACAGCGGGCCCGCTCCTACTCATCGCAGCGGCGGCCATCGCGGTGCTGCTGGTGCTCATCATCAAGTTCCGGGTGCACGCGTTCCTGGCTCTGATCATCATCTCGGCCCTCACAGCCTTCGTCACGGGAATCCCCACCGACCAGGTGGTCCCCGTGATGCTCTACGGCTTCGGCAACACCCTGGCCAACGTGGCGCTTCTCGTGGGCCTCGGGGCGATGCTCGGGCGCCTGCTCGAGACCTCGGGCGGTGCGCAGGTGCTCGCGGACAAGCTCATCGGGGTCTTCGGTGAGAAGCGGGCACCGCTCGCACTGGGGGTGGCCTCGCTGCTCTTCGGCTTCCCCATCTTCTTCGACGCCGGCCTGGTGGTCATGCTGCCCGTGGTCTTCTCGGTCGCGCGCCGGCTGGGCGGCAGCGTGCTCACGTATGCTCTGCCCGCCGTGGGCGCGTTCTCCGTGATGCACGTGTTCCTGCCGCCCCACCCCGGGCCGGTCACGGCGGCCACCTTCTTCGAGGCGAACGTGGGCTACATCATCCTGGTGGGCCTGATCTGCGCGATCCCCGCGTGGTACCTGTCCTCCTACCTGTTCGGCAAGATCGTGGGCCGACGCATCAACCTCCCCGTGCCCACCATCCTGGGCCGCGCTGAGGACGTGGCGAACCTTCCCGCCGTGGGCACCGTGGTGGGCATCCTGCTGCTGCCCATGCTGCTGATCTTCCTCAACACCGGGCTGGGCACCCTGGCCAAGTCCGGGGCCGTGTCCGAGGAGACGGCGTCGCAGACCTGGTTCCAGCTGCTGCGCGCGATCGGTGAGACCCCGATTGCCCTGACCCTGACCCTGATCGTCGCGGCCCTGGCCATCGGCAGGGCCCGCGGGCTCAGCGGTTCCGCGATCGAGAAGACCTTCGAGTCCGCCCTGGGCCCGGTCTGCTCCGTCATCCTCATCACCGGCGCCGGTGGCATGTTCGGCGGTGTGCTGCGCACCTCCGGGATCGGCGACGCCCTCGAGGACGTCCTCTCGGACCTCGGCATCCCCGTGATCCTGGCCGGGTTCCTGATCGCCGCCGTGATGCGCGTGGCGCAGGGCTCCGCGACCGTGGCGCTGACCACGGCCGCCGGTCTGATCGCCCCAGCGGTGCTGGCCGGGGGCTACAACGAGGTCCAGCTGGCCGCCATGGTGGTGGCCGTGGCGGCTGGTTCCGTGGTGCTCTCCCACGTCAACGACTCCGGGTTCTGGCTGGTGGGCCGCTTCCTGGAGATGGACGTGCGCACCACGTTCAAGACCTGGACGGTGCTGGAGACCATCATCGGCGTGGTGGGCTTCACGGTGGCCGCCGTGATCTTCGGGCTGGCCGGCGCCTTCTGACGCGCCTCTGCCTGAACGAGAGCGCCCCGGCCCGGAAGAACATCTTCCGGGCCGGGGCGCCCTCCGTTCTGGACGGGGGGCCGCTCAGGCGCCCCGTGCGGGATCCCGCTGACGGATGCCGGCGTCGTCGGCCTGGGACGGTGGGACGCGCACCTTGAGCGAGCGGTGGTCAATGGTGGTCTCGAAGGCCTTGACGTCCCCCAGGGGGTCGCCGTCCACCTCGGACTCGATGGGCTCGTGGAACTCCACCCGCACGGTCTTGCCGCTGAAGTAGTTGATTACCGGCGGCTCGTGGCGGTGCTGCAGCACCACCTTGGCCATCATGCGCAGCCAGCCCACCACGGAGCGGGGGGTCATGACCACGAGGTCCAGGAAGCCGTCGTCGAGCTTGGCGTTGGGCACCAGCACGATCCCCGCTGTGAGCTCCCCGCAGTTGCAGATCATGACGGAGCGCACCAGGCGCGAGACCCACGGCCCGCCGTCCAGGCTGAAGCGGGCCCACCGGGGGCCGCTGAACAGGTGGCGCGCCCCTGCTTCCGCGTACGCGGCCCAGCCCACGAGGTCCTTGAGGTTGTCCTTGGTGTCGGCCATGATCTGCGCGTCGAAGCCCGCGCCGCCCATGACCAGGAAACGGTGGTCCTCGGTGCGGCCGTCCGCGGTCTCCAGGTGCATGACCACGGTGTCGATGGACCTCTCCGAGCCGAACAGGGCCACGTCCACGGAGTGGTGCGGATCCGCGAGGTCCGCCTCGAGGTTGCGGGCCAGCAGGTTGCCCGTGCCCAGCGGCACCAGGCCCAGGGGGACGTCGCCGCCGGCGAGGGACTCGCCCACCGCGCGGATGGTGCCGTCACCGCCCGCGGCCAGCACGACGTCGGCGCCCTGCTCCACCGCGCGGCGCGCCATGGAGAAGCCGGGATCGTCCGCCTCGGTCTCGTAGAACACGGGATCTGCCCAGCCCGCCTTGCGGCACGCGATGATGACCGAGTCCCGGGCGACGTCGGCAAGGGCCTTGATGGGGTTGACCACGACGGCCACTCGCTGGGGTTCCCACGGATGATCCTGCACGGGCACCCTTTCCTGGATCGGTTGAGAAGGGGGTGGAGACGGTAGCGGCCAGTCTACGGTGGCGGGGCCGCCGTGGCGGCCCGGGACGCTGTATCGCGCCCCCGAGCATCCGTTGGATACCCTGGACGGGTGATCGACATCAACGAGCTGCGCGCCGACCCTGACACCTACCGTGCCTCCCAGACCGCCCGCGAGGCGGACCCGGGACTCGTGGACCGCATCCTCGAGGCGGACTCCCGGCGCCGCAGCGCGATCACCGAGTTCGAGTCCCTGCGGGCCGAGCAGAACGCGTTCGGCAAAAAGGTGGCCAAGGCCCAGGGCGAGGAGAAGCAGCAGCTGCTGGCGCAGGTCAAGCAGCTCGCCTCGGACGTGAAGGCCGCCCAGGCCGCGGCGGACGAGGCCCAGGCCACGCAGCAGGAGCTCGTGGCCCAATTCCCCAACCTCATCGTGGCGGGCATCCCCTCCGGCGGTGAGGACGACTTCGTGCAGCTGCGCACCGAGGGCACGCCCCGGGACTTCGCGGCCGAGGGCTTCGAGCCGCGCGACCACCTGGCCATCGGCGAGCTGCTGGACGGCATCGACATGGAGCGCGGCGCCAAGGTCTCCGGCTCCCGTTTCTACTTCCTCAAGCGGGACGTCGCGCGGCTGGAGACCGCGCTGCTGATGGCCGCGCAGGACCTCGCCCTGGACAACGGCTTCATCCCCATGACCACGCCCAACCTGGTGCGCCCGGGCATCATGAACGGCACGGGTTTCGACGTGGAGCACGACGACGAGATCTACCGCGTGGGCAAGGACGACCTCTACCTGGTGGGCACCTCCGAGGTGGCACTGGCCGGCTACCACGCGGACGAGATCCTGGACCTCTCAGACGGCCCGCTGCGCTACGCCGGGTGGTCCTCGTGCTACCGCCGCGAGGCCGGTTCGGCGGGCAAGGACACCCGCGGGATCATCCGCGTGCACCAGTTCAACAAGCTGGAGATGTTCGTCTACTGCCACCCCGAGGACGCCGCCGCGGAGCACGAGCGGCTGCTCGCGTGGGAGGAGCAGATGCTGCAGGCGTGCGGGCTCGCGTACCGCGTGATCGACACCGCCGCAGGTGACCTGGGCACGTCCGCCGCCCGCAAGTTCGACTGCGAGGCGTGGATCCCCACCCAGGGCAAGTACCGCGAGCTGACCTCCACCTCCAACTGCACCACGTACCAGGCCCGCCGCCTCAACATCCGCGAGCGGCTGCCCGAGACCACGGACGCCGGTGGAAAGGTCAAGAAGGGCGGCACCCGCGCCGTCGCCACCCTCAACGGCACGCTGGCCACCACCCGCTGGCTCGTGGCCTTGCTCGAGACCCACCAGCAGGCCGACGGCTCCGTGACGGTCCCCGAGATCCTGCGGCCCTACCTGCGGGGCCAGGACGTCCTGCGTCCCGTCGCCTGACCGCGTCCTGCCGCGGCCCGTCCACGACGCCGCCCGCCCACCGTGCCCGCGCGCGGCGAGCGGGCGGCGTCGTGCGTGGCGGTGCGCAGGGGACTTCACCCCCGCGTCACCCGGGCGTCCACCGGCGGACATGCCCCCGTGCTCATGTGACACCATGACTCTCATGACTGACATCCAGGCCGGCACCGACGACCGGCGCACCGACGACCGCGCGAAGAGCGCCGCGGACGCCTTCGCGCCCATGAAGCTCCAGACCCCGCGCTCCAGCTCCTGGACCAGGGAGGACGGCGTCCAGTACCTCGTGGCGCTGGACGTGGACGGCACGCTCGTGGACCACGACGGACACATGTCCCGCGGGGTCAAGGACTCCCTGCGCGCCGTGGTGGCCGCCGGGCACCACGTGGTGATCTCCACGGGCCGCTCCATGGGCGCCACCCTGCCCGTGATCCGGCAGGGCCACATCGAGTCCGGTTTCGCGGTGTGCTCCAACGGTGGCGTGACCCTGCGGCTGGACCCCGAGCTGCCCGAGCACTACGAGGTCACCAACCGCGTGAGCTTCGACCCCGCCAACGCCCTGAAGGCACTGGCGAGCAAGCTGCCCACCGCCAAGTTCGCGCTGGAGGGCGCGGACGGGCGGTTCTACTCCACCGAGCGCTTCCAGGACGCCTCCTTCGGCATCGAGGCCGTGGGCGTGGACATCCACGAGCTCGCCGAGATCCCGGCCGTGCGCCTGGTGGTCTACAGCGCCACGGACGCCCCCGGGGACTTCGCGGACGCGATCGAGCAGGCCGGTCTGCACGGCGTGGCCTACTCCGTGGGCTGGTCCTCGTGGCTGGACGTGGCCGCGAACGGCGTCTCCAAGGCCAGCGCCCTGGAGCAGATCCGCGAGCACCTGGGTGTGGACCCCGCCCACACCGTGGCCATGGGGGACGGTCGCAACGACATCGAGATGCTGCAGTGGGCCGCCCGCGGCGTGGCCATGGGCCAGGCCCCGGACGAGGTGGCCGAGGTCAGCTGCGAGGTCACGGGCAGCGTCTACGACGACGGCGCGGCGGCCGTCCTGCGCACCCTGCTGTGAGGTCCACGCCCACCGGCGCGGGACACGACCTGTGAAACCTCATGGAACTGCGATACTGAGACCGTGTTCGTCCTGACCCTGACCCAGCGCGTGGCGGACGCATCCCGCCCGGATCCCGACACGGACCGCGAGGTGTGTCGGCGGCTCAGCGCGCTGCCCACCCGCGCACCGTTCCAGCCCTCGGCCCCCGGTGTGGTCCGCGGTCTCACGGAGGACCCGCAGGCCGCGGTGGACGCGGCCATGACCGGGTTGCGGAACAGCGCCTACGCCGTGGGCATCGGGGTGGGGGACGTGTACCTCACGCGCGTGGACCAGCCGGACGGCCGGGTGGCCGTCACCGCGGAGGGCCCGGGCATGGGCTTCGGGCACCACGCCGCCCAGCACACCCGCAGCACCGACCGTGTGGCCGTGCGTGTGAGCGCGGCGGACCCGGAGGCCGCGGCGCAGGCTGAGGCCGTGCTGCGGATCGTGGGCCACATCGTGGCCGTGCGCAGCGAGGCCGAGTGGCGCGTGGTGGACCTCATGGTCCCCGGTGCGCGAGGACAGCAGAAGGCCGCCGCGCAGCAGCTGGGAATCACCCCGCAGGCGGTGTCCAAGGCCGTGGTCCGCTCCCTGTGGAACGAGGAGTGGCGGGCCCGCCCCGCGGCGGCCACGCTGCTGCGGCTGTGCGAGGCCCCCGGGACGTTCGAGGGATAGCGCCCTGGACCAAGAGCGCACGCTCCCACCCCGGGGAGAACCCGTCCCCGGTTCTCACCACCAGGTGTCCACGGGATGTCCGGCCCCCGTCAGGTCCGCCGCCAGCAGGGGCAGGCACTCTGCGGGCAGCCGCAGCGAACCAGCCACGTCCCGGGCGTCGAAGTAGCCCGTGAGCCACGAGAACGCGGGGTGGTCCTGCGCCAGGGCCTCGCAGCGGGCCACCACGGCCGGGACGTCCTCCTCGGGAGGGAACACCCAGAAGGACTCGAGGTCGGTCAGCTGGAACAGTCCGATCCCGTGGTGCCGCGACCCGGCCGGACCGTGCGTCTGCGCGGGAGGCCTGGCAGCTGCGGGCTGGTCCCAGGCCCGGGACGGACTGCGCACCCACCCGCCCGACGCCGCCGGACCCAGGGCGGGGGCCAGTGGATCCAGTTCCCAGCGAGGTGCGCCCGCGAGCCAGTCCGGAGTGGTGGGTGGGAACAGGGGCGCCTGCGGTGACTCCGGCCACCGGTCCCGCCAGGTGGCAAAGCTGCCCGCCTCGATCCGGTCCCAGAACCGCTCGGCACCCAAATCCACGGAGACCTCGGCCACGCTGCTGCGCTCCCGCGACCACGGGGCGGGCCCGGTGTCACCGGGCAGCTGAGCGGCCTCCGAGGTGAACGGTCGGGAGGCGATGTCCGGGTGGGCGGTGGGTGAGGGCAGCGGCACGGCGCCGGCCGCGGAGATCAGGGTGCGGACCCGGTCCATCAGGTGCTCCGGACCGAGCACCTGGGTGGAGTCCGTGCCGTGGAAGACGTAGACGCGCGCGGCGCTCTCGTCCTGCGGGTCGTGCACGGTCACCTCCGGGGTGGGCAACGGGTGTGCGGTGGGGGTCACCGCCGCGGGAGAGCTTCGTCAGAGACCATCGCGCCGCCGAGCCCTCCAGGTGGCGCCGCGATCATTCAGGATCATCCGACCACGGCCCGGTGACACGCATAAGGAGCCGTGAGACGACGGGGTCCCCGCCGCCGGAGCGCTCCGGCAACGGGGACCCCTCGGAGTCCTGTGGGAATCAGCCGTCCTGCTCGGCCTCCGCGGCGGAGTCGTACTGCGACTGCTCGAAGCGCTGCTGGGCCTCGACGATGAGACGCTCGGCGGTCTCCTTGCCCTCCCAGCCCTCACCCTTGACCCACTTGTTGGGCTCCAGGTCCTTGTAGCGCTCGAAGAAGTGCTGGATCTCCTTCTGGCGGAACTCGTTGACGTCCTCCAGGCCCTGGATGTCGTCGTAGCGCTTGTCGGTGGACACGCACAGCACCTTGGCGTCCCCGCCGGCCTCGTCCGTCATGTTGAACACGGCAATGGGACGGGCCTCCACGATCACGCCGGGCATGATGTCCACGTCCATGATGACCATGGCGTCCAGGGGATCGCCGTCCTCGCCCAGGGTGTCCTCGAAGTAGCCGTAGTGCGTGGGGTACTGCATGGAGGTGAAGAGCACGCGGTCCAGGCGGATCCGGCCGGTCTCGTGGTCGATCTCGTACTTCACGCGAGAGCCGCGGGGGATCTCGATGGTGACGTCCAGCTCCATGGTGACACTCCTTGAGTCGTGATGATGTGACCCGGGCAGCGCGCTCACCCGGCACCCACGGCGCACCGGGCGCGTGGGCAGATGACTCCACGATACCGGCCACGCCCGTCACGGTCCCACCGGCCGCCGCGGGGCCCGGGAACCGGGAGGTGCGTTGTCCCCGTCGGAGCGGTGCAGAACAATAGGGCCATGCCATCTCCCTCCCGGCGCTCGCCGGCCGCCCGCCTCGCGTGGGTGCTCGTGTGCGTGCTGCTGACGCTCGCCGTGGCGGTGGCGGGTGTGCTCGCGGTCCCCGCGATCGCGGGCGAGCTCGCACCCGCGGCCCAGTGGCGGCGGACCCACGCGGAGCTCGAGGCCGGCGCCTCACCGGAATCGTCCTCCTCCGGATCGGACGCTCACGACGCCGCCGCGGGAGAACCGGGGTCCGGAACCTCGAGCGCGTCCGCAGGGGCGGAGGACGCGGGGCCCCGGGCGTCGTCGTCGTCCGAGGAAGCCGCCGCCCCCGCGCCCCTGGACCCCGCAGAGGTGGAGCGCGCTCTGCACGCGGGGCTGGACGGGGCGCCGGGCACCGCGGCGGCCACCGTGAAAGAAGCTGGGCAGGACACCGCGCTCGCGGGGCGGTCACCCGGAAAGCCCATGGTCCCGGCCTCCAACCAGAAGGTTCTCACGGCCCTGAGCGTGGCCGATCACGTGGCGCCCCAGGAGCGGCTGGCCACCACCGTGGTCGCGGGCGAGGAACCCGGGGAGCTCACGCTCGTGGCGGGCGGGGACACGCTGCTCGCCCCCGGCGCGGGGGACCCCGGGGCCGTCAACGGCCACGCCGGGCTGGGCACGCTCGCCCAGCGCACCGCCGAGACCATGCGCCAGGAGACCCCGGGAGGCGTCTCGGGGTCGGTGACCGTCACGGTGGACACGAGTCTGTTCGCGGGACCGGACCGCAACCCCGCGTGGGAGGACGAGGACGTGGCGTCCGGGGAGATCACGCGGGTCTCCCCGATCGCCCTGTACTCGCACCGTGTGCCCGCCCGGGACGGCACGGATCCGGGGGCCGCGGGGGAGCGGCCCGAGGATCCCGCGGTGGCGGCCCTCGACGAGTTCGCGCGCCAGCTGCAGGCAGAGCTCGGCGACGCCGCCCGGGTCACCGCGCGCGGCCGGGCCGGTGCGCCCGCGGAGGCCCGGGAGATCGCCCGCGTGGAGTCCGCGCCCGTGCACGAGCAGAGCGCCTACATGCTCGCGCACTCGGACAACTCCCTCGCGGAGACGCTGGCCCGTGTGGCCGCCGGGCGCTCCGGGCAGGAGGCCGGCGTGGCCGGCGTCCAGGACATGCTGCCGGCCACCCTCCGGGAGCACGGGATCGATACCACCGGCCTGCACGTCCTGGACGCCAGCGGCATGGCACCGGGGAACAGGGTCACCCCCACCACGCTGGCGGGCGCCCTGGACACGCTGCTCACCGAGCCGCGTTTCGCCCCGTACGCCCGGGGTCTCCCCGTGGCCGGGGGCACCGGCACGCTCTCGGAGCGCTTCGACGATCCGCAGGAGGCTGCCGCCCGTGGCGTCTCGCGTGCCAAGACGGGCACGCTGCTGGACGTCGTGGCGCTCACCGGGTACGTGCAGCGGGAGGACGGGCGCGTGCTGGTGTACTCCGTGGTGCTCAACGGCGTCACGGGGAGCACGGACGAGGCCAAGGACCACGTGGACCGCACGGTCGCGGAGCTCGCGCGGACCGGGTGACTCCGGGTCGCACGCAAGGTCGTGCGGGACGGCCGACCCGGGCGTGCCGGCGTGGTGCGCTCCCTCCGTTCGGCGGTCTGCGGCGGGTGACTTCCCACCGAGCACGTCAGTCCGGTGTGGTTGAGTGAGCGCATGAGCCGAGAACTGACCCGCCGCTCGCTGGTCGACTGGGACGCCGCCGCCCAGATCGCCGCCAAGGTGACCCCCGCAGGACCCACCCCCTCCCCGCGGGAGATGTCCAGAGCCGTGGAGTCCCTGCGCTACTTCGCGCACGAGTCCGTGCACCACGTGCACGCCATCACGGGACTGGACGCGGCCGAGAACCTGCGGGACTCCACGGTGCTCGTGGTGGACCGGGCGGGGTGGTCCAAGGCCAACACGCAGACGTTCTCCGTGCTCCTGCAGCCGGTCTTCGACAGGCTCCGCAGCAAGGACCCGGCCACGTTCGACGCCGCCGGGCGCGGGATGGCACCCACGGCCGCCGCCGCGGAGATGGGTGCGCTGGTGGGCTTCCTGTCCTCCAAGGTGCTGGGGCAGTACGACCCGTACGCGGGCCTCGTGTCCGAGCAGGCGGCCCGCTCCCACCCGGGCGGGCGGCTCATGTTCGTGGCCCCCAACGTGCTGTGGACCGAGCGGGAGCTCAACGTGTCCCCGGAGGACTTCCGGCTGTGGGTGTGCCTGCACGAGCAGACGCACCGGGTGCAGTTCGCGGCCGCGCCGTGGCTGCGGGACCACATGCTGGGCCAGATCTCCCAGCTGGGCTCGCTGGATGCGACCGCGTGGCAGAGACTGCGTTCCGTGGGCGCCTCGCTTGCGGGCCGCTCCAAGGACCCCCGCCCGGACGCGGGACTCGGTCCCATGACCCACCTCCTCACGGACGCCGAGCGTGCCACGCTGTCCCACGTGACCGCGGTGATGTCCCTGCTGGAGGGGCACGCGAACGCGGTCATGGACGCGGTGGACGCGAGCATCGTGCCCTCGGTGAAGACCATCCGGCGCCGGTTCGACTCCCGCTCCTCCACGCACGGGGCCCTGGACCGCCTGGTGCGCTCCCTGCTGGGCATGGACGCCAAGATGCGCCAGTACAGCAACGGTCAGAAGTTCGTGGAGCACATCGTGCAGCGGGTGGGGATGGAGCAGTTCAACACGGTGTGGAGTTCCCCACAGACGCTGCCCACCGAGGCCGAGATCCACGACCCCCAGTCCTGGATGCGGCGGGTTCTCGGCTGAGACCCCGTTCCACGCCCCGGGGCGGCGTCCAGCTCCGGTGTGTCAAGATGAGCCCGTGAGCTCTGAAAACATCAATCAGCAGATTCGGCTGTACGGTCAGCCGTTGTCAGAGCGTTTTGGCGCCGTGGTGGGGGCCTACGGCATTACGCAGCGCAGACTGGCCCAGGTCCTGGGCCTGTCCGCGCCCATGCTCTCCCAACTCATCAGCGGCAGACGCATCAAGATCGGAAATCCGGCCGTCTACGAACGGCTGGTCATGCTCGAGGACAGCACGGAGGCCTCGGACCTCGAGGCGGTCCTCACCAGGGTGGAGGCATCGCAGCCGGTGCTCTCCACGTCCCAGATCCGCACGGGGATCACCAAGGACACGGATGCCGTGTCCGCGCTGGCCGGCGTGGTGCCGACGGGGGAGCTGGAACGCGCCCTGGTGATGCTCGGGGACAGCACCCCGGTGCTCTCCAAGGTGCTGGCCATGGCCGAGGAGTGCGCTCGGCGCACCGGCACCACCCAGGACTGAGCGCGTGCAGCAGGGACGCACCGGGCGCTTGAATCCCGCCGTGGCACGGGCGCGGCGCGCGGTGCAGCGCACCGTGGACGCGGCGCTCGGGCCGGACCTGGGGAACGGCACCGCCCCGCCCCTGGTGCTCGTGGGCTGCAGCGGAGGCGCGGACTCTCTCGCCCTTGCGGCGGCCACCGCCCACCTGCTGCGCCGGGGAAGGCTGCGGGTGGGGGCCATGGTGGTGGACCACCAGCTGCAGGAGGGCTCGGCGGAGGTGGCCTCACGCACGGCCGCCACCCTGCGGGGCATGGGACTGGATCCGGTTTACGTGGAACGGGTGCACGTGGCCCGCACCGGCACCGGTCCGGAGATGGCCGCACGCCTCGCCCGGTACGAGGCGTTCCGCGCCGTCGCCGAGCGCACGGGCGCGGCCGCGGTGCTGCTGGGCCACACCCGCGACGACCAGTCGGAGACCGTGCTGCTGGGTCTCACCAGAGGATCGGGCACGCGCTCGCTCTCGGGCATGCCCGAGAGCCTCGTCAAGGACGGTGTGCGCTACCTGCGTCCGCTGCTCAACATCACCCGCGCGGAGACTGAGACGGTGTGCGCGGCGGAGGGTCTGCAGCCCTGGCACGACCCCAGCAACGCGGACACGGCCCTCACCCGGTCCCGGATCCGCCACGAGGTCCTGCCGTTCCTGGAGTCCCAGCTGGGTCCCGGCGTCGCGCGCGCCCTGGCCCGCACCGCGTCTGTCCTGGGGGCGGACGCCGACTACCTCGAGGAACAGGCCGCCGCCGCGTACGACGACGCCCGGGTGCAGGTGGAGGGCACAGCGGCGTCGTCCGTGCTGCTCGACGGCGCGGGGCTCCAGCAGATGCCGGCCGCGCTGCGGCGTCGTGTGCTGGCCCGGGCGTGCGTGGACGCGGGCGGGGAGACACCCACGTTCGAGCGGCTGGGCGCACTGGAGGACTTCGCCCTGGGCTACGGCGCCGCCGGGCCCGTGCAGATGGCGGGTAAAGTGGCCGCGTGGCGGCACCGCTCGGACGCGGACCACGCGCGGGGGTGCCTGGAGCTGCGCGGGGAGCCCACCCCGGCGGCTCAGCAGACATCGTCCACCCAGAACAACCCCGGGAGCGCCCAGTGAAGGCCGAACACGTCAAGGACGACCTCAGCGGCGTCCTGTTCACCAAGGAACAGATCGCCGAGAAGGTCCGCGACCTCGCCCAGCAGATCGACCGCGACTACGAGGGACGCGACGTCCTGCTGGTGGGTGTGCTCAAGGGTGCGGTGCCGATCATGGCTGACCTCATGCGCGAGCTCGACGGCCAGTACCCCATGGACTGGATGGCGGTGTCCTCCTACGGCTCCGGGACCAAGTCCTCCGGCGTGGTGCGCATCCTTAAGGACCTGGACACGGACCTGCACGGCAAGGACGTGCTGATCGTGGAGGACGTCATCGACTCCGGGCTCACGCTGTCCTGGCTGCGCACCAACCTGGAGTCCCGCGGCACCAGGTCCGTGGAGATCTGCACGCTGCTGCGCAAGCCGGACGCCATGAAGACCAGCGTGGACGTCCGCTACGTGGGCTGGGACATCCCCAACGAGTTCGTGGTGGGCTACGGCCTGGACTTCGCGGAGAAGTACCGGAACCTGGACTGCATCGCCACGCTCTCGCCGCACGTCTACGAGTGAGTGGGCGGCGCACACACCCGGTCCAGGGTGCGCTCGCACGACTCCTAGAGAACACCGGGACGGCGCGTGTACCGTGATCCGATCGTGTGCGCTGTGAAAGAACGAACGGCACCCGAGGCGCTGCGGCGCCACTCGAAACGATAGATTGTGCGATACGCGCCACGGCCGCCGTGTCCGCCCCGGGCCCCGGGGACGGCACTCAGAAACGGTGAACCGCGGCAGAGCGTGACACGTCCACGGGAGGATCAACGGCTTGGCCACGGCAAAAAAACCCACCAGTTTCTTTAGAGGTCCCCTCTTCTGGATCCTCCTGGCCATTGTGGTCCTGGTGCCCGTGGGCGCCAGCTTCTTCAGCCCCACCACTGCGCGTGTGGACACCAACGTGGGCCTCGAGCTGCTGGACGAGGGCCAGGTCAACGAGGCCAAGATCTACGACGGCGAGCAGAAGGTGGAGCTCTCCCTCAAGGAGGACTACCACCAGGGTGACCAGAACCTGGGCAAGGAGGTGGAGTTCTACTACGTGAAGCCCCGAGCCGAAGAGGTCGTCAAGACCATGGACGAGGCCAACCTGGAGGGCTTCACCGACCAGCCGGTGGAGAACAACTGGTTCCTGTCCCTGGTGCGCTTCCTGCTCCCGTTCCTGATCATCATGGGCCTGTTCTGGTTCATCTTCTCCCGCATGCAGACCGGCGGGCAGGCCATGAAGTTCGGCCGCTCCAAGGCCAAGATGTTCAACAAGGAGAACTCCGAGGTCACGTTCGCGGACGTGGCCGGCGCGGACGAGGCCGTGCAGGAGCTCGACGAGATCAAGCAGTTCCTGGTGGAGCACGACCGCTTCACCGCGGTGGGCGCCAAGGTGCCCAAGGGTGTGCTGCTCTACGGTCCTCCCGGCACGGGCAAGACCCTGCTGGCCAAGGCCGTGGCGGGTGAGGCCGGCGTGCCGTTCTACTCCATCTCCGGCTCGGACTTCGTGGAGATGTTCGTGGGCGTGGGTGCCTCCCGCGTGCGGGACCTCTTCCAGCAGGCCAAGGAGAACGCCCCCGCGATCATCTTCGTGGACGAGATCGACGCCGTGGGCCGCCAGCGCGGCGCCGGCATGGGCGGCGGCAACGACGAGCGCGAGCAGACGCTGAACCAGCTCCTGGTGGAGATGGACGGCTTCGACGCGAACACCAACGTGATCCTGATCGCCGCGACCAACCGCCCGGACGTCCTGGACCCCGCGCTGCTGCGCCCGGGCCGGTTCGACCGTCAGATCGGCGTGGACGCGCCGGACATGAAGGGCCGCGAGCAGATCCTGCGCGTGCACGCCAAGACCAAGCCGCTGGCCGAGAACGTGGACCTGGCCTCGGTGGCCAAGCGGACCCCGGGCTTCACGGGTGCGGAGCTCGCCAACGTGATGAACGAGGCCGCGCTGCTGACCGCCCGCTCCCACGCCCAGCTGATCGACGACCGCGCCGTGGACGAGGCCATCGACCGCGTGATCGCGGGGCCGCAGAAGCGCTCGCGCGTGATGAAGGAGCTCGAGCGCAAGGTCACGGCCTACCACGAGGGCGGCCACGCCCTGGTGGCGGCGGCCCTGCGCAACACGGACCCGGTCACCAAGATCACCATCCTGCCGCGTGGCCGGGCCCTGGGCTACACCATGGTCATGCCCTCGGACGACAAGTACTCGACCACCCGCAACGAGCTGCTGGACCAGATGGCCTACGCCATGGGTGGGCGCGCCGCGGAGGAGATCGTGTTCCACGACCCCTCCACCGGGGCCTCCAACGACATCCAGAAGGCCACGGACACCGCGCGCAAGATGGTCACCCAGTACGGCATGAGCTCCAAGATCGGCTCCGTGAAGATCGGCGGGGACAACTCGGACCCGTTCGTGGGCCGTGAGATGGGCTCCGGCTCCAAGGAGTACTCGGATCGCACCCTGGCCGTGGTGGACGACGAGGTGCGGCTGCTGCTCGAGCAGGCGCACGACGAGGCCCACCAGATCCTGCTGCAGAACCGGCCCGTGCTGGACCGCCTGGCGCTGGAGCTGCTGGAGAAGGAGACCCTCAACGAGGCCCAGATCCGCGAGATCTTCCGGGACGTGACCCTGCGGGACGTGCGTCCCGTGTGGCAGTCCGGTGAGGAGCGCGAGATCTCCCACGTGCCCCCGGTGGTCACCGCCGCCGAGCACGAGGAGGCCCGCCGCAAGAACCTGCAGGACCCCAGCACCATGGCGCCCCAGGACCAGGCGGTTGCCGCCAAGCCGGAGCACCCGCTGGAGGTCCCGGAGCACCAGGACCCGCAGCCCGGGGGCCAGTCCTCCTCCGGTTCCGGGAGCACGCCGGGCGGGGAGCCCGGCCAGGAACCGGGTGGTGTCCGGCGGGAGAACCGCTGAATGACGCACCAGCACGAACCCGGTGAGCCCGTCTCCGGCTCGTACCTGGAGCACGTGGCGGGTGCGGAGACGGCCGCCGCCGTGGATCAGCCCCGCATCGCGGCGGCCGTCCGGGAGATCCTCCTGGCCGTGGGGGAGGACCCGGACCGCAGCGGTCTGCGGGACACCCCCGAACGGGTGGCTCGCGCCTACGCCGAGGTCTTCGCGGGGCTCCACGAGGACCCGGCCGAGCTGCTGGCCACGTCCTTCGACATCGGCCACTCGGAGATGGTCCTGGTGCGCGACGTGCCGTTCTACTCCACGTGCGAGCACCACCTGGTGCCGTTCCACGGGGTCGCGCACGTGGGCTACATCCCCGGTCCCGAGGGCAAGGTCACGGGGCTGTCCAAGCTCGCGCGCCTCGTGGACCTCTTCGCCAAGCGGCCGCAGGTCCAGGAACGGCTGACCACCCAGGTGGTCGAGGCGCTCGTGGAGCACCTGCACCCCGCCGGCGCGATCGTGGTGGTGGAGTGCGAGCACCTGTGCATGTCCATGCGGGGCGTCCGCAAGCCGGGAGCCAAGACCGTGACGTCCGCCGTGCGGGGCCAGCTGCGCGATCCCGCCACGCGGGCCGAGGCCATGAACCTGATCGCCGCGGGGCACTCGCGGTGACGGGCGATCGCGACGCCGCCACCGGCCTCCCGGCCGCCGCGACCGGCGCCCGGGGCGTCGCGACAGGCGCTTCTCACGTCGCAACCGGCGTCCACGACGCCGCCCGCCACGGTTCTCGTCCGGACGCACCGGCCCGAGCGGGCGGGGGCGCGCCCCTCGGGTGGGGCTCCTTCGACGCGCTGCCCACCGGGCGCACCCTGGTGATGGGCGTGCTGAACGTGACGCCCGACTCCTTCAGCGACGGTGGTCGGCACGACTCCGAGGCCGCCGCCGTCGAGCACGGCCTGCGTCTCGCCGAGCAGGGCGCGGACATCGTGGACGTGGGCGGGGAGTCCACCCGGCCCCACGCGCAGGGAGTGGACCCCGCGGAGGAGCGCCGTCGGGTGCTGCCCGTCATCCGCGAGCTGAGCCGGCACGGCGTGGTGGTGAGCGTGGACACGTTCCACCCGGACACCGCGCGCGCCGCGATCGAGGCCGGCGCCCACATCGTCAACGACGTCTCGGGAACCGCCGCGAGCGACGAGATGATCGAGCTGGTCGGGCAGAGCGGCGTGCCGTACGTGCTGATGCACTCTCGTGGCACCCCGCAGACCATGACCGGTCTGGCCACCTACACCGACACGGTGGGCGAGGTGCTCTCGGAGCTCACGGCCGTGCGCGACCGTCTGCTCGCGGCCGGGGTCCGTCCCGAGCGGCTCGTCGTGGATCCCGGGCTGGGCTTCGCCAAGGCGGGTGGCCAGGACTGGGAGCTGCTCCGAGCGCTGCCGCGGCTGCGGGAGCTCGGCCACAAGGTCCTCGTGGCAGCCTCCCGCAAGCGGTTCCTGGGGGCGCTGCTCGCGGAGGGCGGCACCCCGCGCCCGGTCACGCAGCGCGACGGCGCCACGGCCGCCGTGAGCGCACTGTCCGCGTTCGGCGGGGCCTGGGCCGTGCGCGTGCACGACGTGCCCGCTTCGGTGGACGCGGTCGCCGCCGCCCACGCGTGGCGGGGGATCGAGCCACCCGTCCTGCGCCCCCGTGACACCGAGAGCTGAGGCCACCATGACCACCACGACCCCCGATCCGAGCAGCCACGACCGCATCGTCCTCACCGGACTGGGCGCGGTGGGCTACCACGGCGTCTTCGAGAAGGAACGCCGCAGCGGTCAGCCCTTCTTCGTGGACCTGGTCCTGCACATGGACCTGCGCCCCGCCGGGAGCACCGACGACCTCACGCGCACCGTGCACTACGGCGAAGTGGCCGAGATGGTCCGGGAGATCATCATCGGCACGCGGTTCCAGCTCATCGAGGCCCTCGCGGAGGAGATCGCGCGCAGCCTGCTGGAGACCTTCCCCGCCGTGGCGGTGCTGGAGGTCACGGTGCACAAGCCCAAGGCGCCGATCGACGTCACCTTCTCGGACGTGGCCGTGAGCATCGTCCGACGCCGCCCCGTCCGTTCTGAGGACGGCAGCTGATGCCGCTGCGGTGCGTCGTGGCGCTCGGGGCCAACCTCGGGGACCGGATCACGGCGCTGAGAGAGGCCGTCCGGGAGCTGGCCGCGACCCCGGGCATTGCTCTGCTGGCAACCTCTCCCGTGGTGCGCACCCGTTCGGTGGGCGGGCCCGAGGGCTCACCCGACTACCTCAACGCGGTGGTGGAGCTGTCCTCGGACCTCACCCCGTTCGAGCTGCTGGAGGTGTGCCAGGGGATCGAGCACCGCCACGGTCGCACGCGCGAGGTGCGCTGGGGCCCGCGCACCCTGGACCTGGACGTGATCTGCGTGGCGGGAGTTCGCAGCACCGACCCCCGGCTCGAGCTGCCGCACCCGCGCGCGGCCCAGCGCGCCTTCGTCCTGCGCCCGTGGGCCCTGATGGACCCCGCTGCGGAGCTGGACGGCGTGCCCGTGGCGCGTCTCGCGGACGCCGCCCCGGACCGCGAGGACCTCGTGGTCACCGAGCACACCCTGCGACCGGAGGAGCCGCCGTGCGCTACCTGAACCCGCTGTCCCTCGCGGCCGCGGCACTCGTGGCCGCCGCCATCGGCTGGAGCATGACCCAGGTGGTGGCCGGTGGCCGCCAGAGCCTGCTGGTGCTGCCCTGGATCAGCGTGCTCGCCGAGGTGGGGGCGGGAGTCGTGCTGGCCTACCTGGGACTGCGGCTGCGTGCCTACCGCGACCCCGGGAAGGGCGCCGGGCGGCGTCGTGACCCCGCGAAGCGCAAGCCCTACGATCCCGTGTGGGCCGTGGGCACGGCGGCGGCGGCGCAGGCGGTGGCCTACTACGGTGCACTGTGCGCGGGATGGCACGCGGGGGTCGGGCTGGACCAGCTCACGCTGCTGGGCGTGCGCTCAACGCAGCAGTCCCTGTGGCAGTGCGTTGCCCAGGTGGTGGTGGGAGTGGGCCTCACCGTGCTCGGGTGGATCGTGGAGAAATCCTGCAGGCTTCCTCCCGATGACCCGGACGCGGAGGAGGAGACCCCTTACGGTGGACGGCAGGAACCGTACGCCACTGGAGAGGGAGGCTATGCCCGCCACCGATGAGCTCAGCCCGCCGGATCTGTCCTGGCGGCGGGTCTCACCCAAGTACGTCACGGTGCGCGTGATCGGCGCGGTGACGGCCACGGTGGTGTGGGTGGTCCTCATGGCGGTGCCCCTCGTGCTCGCGCTGCTGGGGCTCTGGGACCGCGGGACCGCGCAGTGGCTGTGGCTGCTGCCCGCGGTGGCTCTCGTGTGGGGTGGCATCAACCTCGCCCTGGTGCCCCGCAGGGTGCGGGCGATCGGCTATGCGGAGGCACCCACCGAGCTGTGGCTGCGCCGGGGCCTGTTCTTCCGCACCGTCACGGTGGTGCCCTACGGGCGCATGCAGTACGTGGACATCAAGACCGGGCCCCTGCTCAGCGCGTTCAACCTCGCGTCCGTCACCCTGCACACGGCCGCCGCGAGCACCGACGCCGTGCTGCCCGGGCTGCCCCGCGAGGAGGCGGACCGGTTGCGCGAGCAGCTCACGGAGCGCGGGGAAGAGCACATGGTGGGCCTGTGACGGGCCGGGACTCCGCCGCAGGAGCACCCGCGGAACGGCCCGTCGGCCACGCCCCGGAGATCACCGTGCGCGGTGACGCCGAGGGCGTGTGGCACCGGGTGCACCCGCTGACCCCGTTCGTGCGCAGCTGGCTGCTGCTCGTGGCCCTGGTGTGGGGCATCGGCAACGCGTTCGTGGACGACCTCGTGTCCTCGCTGGTCAAGCACGAGCCCCTTGAGGTCAACGTGAGCGGGGCGGTCGAGGTCGTCGGCCTGGGCCTGGCGCTCGCCGTGCTGTGCGGCGCCCTGGGTGTGCTGATCGCCCTGGGTCTGCTCTCCTGGTGGTTCATCCGCTACCAGATCACGGAGGACCACGTGCGCTTCCGCAGCGGGTGGCTGTTCCGCACCCAGCGCCAGGCGCGCCTGGACCGGGTGCAGGGCATCGACATCGAACGCCGGTTCCTGCCACGCATCCTGGGCCTCGCGTCCCTCAAGTTCGACGTGGCCGACGGCGGGTCGAGCGTTCTGGAGCTGTCCTACCTCGGGCGGGAGCACGCGCAGCAGCTGCGCCGCCAGCTCCTCGTGGCCGCCCAGCGCGCGGCCACCGACCACCTCGGGTCCGCCTCCGAGGACGCGGGCCC
>NZ_JASDCY010000111.1:0-1176 GCF_030407675.1 Kocuria sp. APC 4018
TTTTTTGACGGAGAGTTTGATCCTGGCTCAGGACGAACGCTGGCGGCGTGCTTAACACATGCAAGTCGAACGCTGAAGCTTGGTGCTTGCACTGGGTGGATGAGTGGCGAACGGGTGAGTAATACGTGAGTAACCTGCCCTTGACTCTGGGATAAGCCTGGGAAACTGGGTCTAATACTGGATACGACATGTCACCGCATGGTGGTGTGTGGAAAGGGTTTTACTGGTTTTGGATGGGCTCACGGCCTATCAGCTTGTTGGTGGGGTAATGGCTCACCAAGGCGACGACGGGTAGCCGGCCTGAGAGGGTGACCGGCCACACTGGGACTGAGACACGGCCCAGACTCCTACGGGAGGCAGCAGTGGGGAATATTGCACAATGGGCGGAAGCCTGATGCAGCGACGCCGCGTGAGGGATGACGGCCTTCGGGTTGTAAACCTCTTTCAGCACGGAAGAAGCGAAAGTGACGGTACGTGCAGAAGAAGCGCCGGCTAACTACGTGCCAGCAGCCGCGGTAATACGTAGGGCGCAAGCGTTGTCCGGAATTATTGGGCGTAAAGAGCTCGTAGGCGGTTTGTCGCGTCTGCTGTGAAAGCCCGGGGCTTAACCCCGGGTGTGCAGTGGGTACGGGCAGACTTGAGTGCAGTAGGGGAGACTGGAATTCCTGGTGTAGCGGTGAAATGCGCAGATATCAGGAGGAACACCGATGGCGAAGGCAGGTCTCTGGGCTGTTACTGACGCTGAGGAGCGAAAGCATGGGGAGCGAACAGGATTAGATACCCTGGTAGTCCATGCCGTAAACGTTGGGCACTAGGTGTGGGGAACATTCCACGTTTTCCGCGCCGTAGCTAACGCATTAAGTGCCCCGCCTGGGGAGTACGGCCGCAAGGCTAAAACTCAAAGGAATTGACGGGGGCCCGCACAAGCGGCGGAGCATGCGGATTAATTCGATGCAACGCGAAGAACCTTACCAAGGCTTGACATACACCGGACCGGGCCAGAGATGGTCTTTCCCCCTTGTGGGGCTGGTGTACAGGTGGTGCATGGTTGTCGTCAGCTCGTGTCGTGAGATGTTGGGTTAAGTCCCGCAACGAGCGCAACCCTCGTTCTATGTTGCCAGCACGTGATGGTGGGGACTCATAGGAGACTGCCGGGGTCAACTCGGAGGAAGGTGA
>NZ_JASDCY010000111.1:1274-2354 GCF_030407675.1 Kocuria sp. APC 4018
GGGGGTGTGGTTGATGCTCATGGGTGGAATATCAGCAAGCGGACACGCTGCTCCCTGACACGGGAACACGACCGGACACGAGTTCTGGTGGTGGTGTTGGGGTGGTGGTGTGGTGGCACATTGTTGGGTTGTCGATCAACACGCTGGTGTTGGTTGGTTTCCCGCAGCACCACGAAGCTGGGACGGTTGTTCTGGTGGGGTGGTGCTGGTGGGTTGTTGTTTGTCAACTACATAGTGGACGCGAGCATCTTTGACGCCGCGCACCCTGTTGGGGTGTGTGGTGTGTTCTTTGATGATTTATTTGTGTTGTGTGGCGTATAAGTTGTTACGAGCACACGGTGGATGCCTTGGCATCAGGAGCTGATGAAGGACGTGGAAATCTGCGATAAGCCTCGGGGAGCTGATAAACGAGCTGTGATCCGAGGGTCTCCGAATGGGGTAACCCGGCTGCGTGTTATGCGTAGTCACTCGTATCTGAATTCATAGGGTGCGAGGAGGAACGTGGGGAAGTGAAACATCTCAGTACCCATAGGAAGAGAAAACAACAGTGATTCCGTGAGTAGTGGCGAGCGAAAGCGGATGGTGGCTAAACCGGTTGTGTGTGATACCTGGCGAGGGTTGCATGATCGGGGTTGTGGGATGCGTTGTTCCTGGGGTCGCCACCCTGGGCGCTGTGGCGTGGTGGTAGTCGAACTGGTGGTGAGTGCCAGACCGTAGGGGGTGTGAGTCCCGTAGACGAAACTGTCATTGTCGTGGTGTGACGTTCTCCCGAGTAGCACGGGGCCCGTGAAATCTCGTGTGAATCTGCCAGGACCACCTGGTAAGCCTGAATACTTCCTGATGACCGATAGCGGATCAGTACCGTGAGGGAATGGTGAAAAGTACCCCGGGAGGGGAGTGAAATAGTACCTGAAACCGTGTGCTTACAAGCCGTTGGAGCCTTTTGGGGTGACAGCGTGCCTTTTGAAGAATGAGCCTGCGAGTTAGTGTTACGTCGCGAGATTAACCCGTGTGGGGTAGTCGTAGCGAAAGCGAGTCTGAATAGGGCGTTGTGAGTGGCGTGATCTAGACCCGAAGCGG
>NZ_JASDCY010000112.1:0-2328 GCF_030407675.1 Kocuria sp. APC 4018
GGGTTCGCGGGGCTGGCCACCGCGGGGCTGCTGGCCCGGGACGGGCACCGGGTGACCCTGCTGGAGCAGCGGGACACCCTGGGCGGGCGCTCCGGGCGCTGGTCCGCGGAGGGTTTCACGTTCGACACCGGCCCCAGCTGGTACCTCATGCCCGAGGTCATCGACCGGTGGTTCCGGCTCATGGGCTCGAGCGCCGCCGAAGAGCTGGACCTGCGCCGCCTGGACCCCGGCTACCGCACGTTCTTCGAGCAGCACCTGGACGAGCCGCCCACGGACGTGCGCGCCGGGCACGCGGAGGAACTGTTCGAGCAGCTCGACCCCGGCTCCTCCGCCGCCCTGCGGGAGTACCTGGACTCGGGTGCGGAGGTGTACGAGCTGGCCAAGAAGCACTTCCTGTACACCAACTTCTCCCGCCCCACGGACCTCGCGCGCGCCGAGGTGCTGCGCAACCTGCCGCGGTTGGGCGGGCTGCTGAGCTCGTCCATGAAGAGCTACGTGGCCGCCCGGTTCAGGGACCCGCGGCAGCGCCAGATCCTGGGCTACCCCGCCGTGTTCCTGGGCGCCTCCCCGGACACCGCCCCCGCGATGTACCACCTCATGAGCCACCTGGACCTCACGGACGGGGTGCAGTACCCCGTGGGCGGGTTCGCGGCGCTCGTGGACGCCATGGAACGCCTCGTTCGCGCGGCCGGGGTGGAGATCGTCACCGGTGCGGCGGTCAGCGGCATCGAGGTCTCGTCCGCCCGGCGTTCGCTGGGATCCCGCGTGGGGGCAGCCCGCGCACGACGCCGCTCGGCCGGCTCCGTGACCGGGGTGACCTACCGCGTGGGGGAGCCCGGCGGCGTCGGCGAGGTCAGGCTGCCCGCGGACGTGGTGATCGGCGCGGCGGACCTGCACCACCTGCAGACCCGCCTGCTGCCGCAGCGGTTCCGGGCGCCCGAGAACCGGTGGAAGCGCCGTGATCCCGGGCCCTCCGGGGTGCTCGTGTGCCTGGGCGTGCGGGGGAGGCTGCCGCAGCTCGTGCACCACAACCTGCTGTTCACGGCGGACTGGGACGACAACTTCGGGCGCATCGCGGACGGGTCGCCGCTCGCGGAGGAGACCTCGATCTACGTGTCCATGACCTCGGCCACCGACCCGGGCACCGCCCCGGAGGGGGACGAGAACCTGTTCATCCTGGTGCCCTCCCCGGCGGTGCCGGAGTGGGGCCGCGGCGGGGTGCGCACCCCCGAGGTGGACGAGCCCGGCTCGCCGCGCGTGGAGCAGGTGGCGGACGCCGCGGTCGCGCAGCTCGCGCGCTGGGCGGAGATCCCGGACCTCGCCGAACGGATCGTGGTGCGCCGCACGTACGGCCCCGGGGACTTCGAGGCGCAGTTCAACGCGTGGCGCGGATCCATGCTGGGCCCGGGCCACACGCTGCGCCAGTCCGCGCTGTTCCGACCGGGCGTCACGGACCCGGGGATCGCGGGCCTCTACTACGCGGGGTCCTCGGTGCGCCCGGGGATCGGCGTGCCCATGTGCCTGATCTCCTCCGAGGTGGTCCGGGACGCGGTCCGGGGACGCGGGGACCGCTGATGTACCTGGCCGTGCTGCTCGTGCTCCTGGGGTGCTTTGCGCTGCTCGACCGGCGCTGGGGCCTGTTCTTCTGGTCCGGGAACCCGCTGCGCGCGTGGCTCGTGCTGCTCGTGGGGACGGCGTTCTTCCTCGCGTGGGACCTGGTGGGGATTGCCAACGGCCTGTTCTGGCACGGCGAGAACTCGCTGACCCTGGGCATCTTCGTGGCCCCCGAGCTACCCCTGGAGGAGGTCTTCTTCCTCGCGTTCCTGGGCTACCAGACCATGGTCTACGTGCTGGGCGCGCCCGTGCTGTGGCGCTGGCTGCGGTCCCGCGCGGCGGGGCACCCCAGCGCCGGGGACGCCGTGGCACGTGCGGCAGAGACGAGCCGCACACCACCGACGGGAGAACGTTCATGACGTACTGGGGTGTGAACGCGATCTTCCTGGGGATCGCCGTGGTGGTGCTCGCGGTGGCGGTGCTGCTGCGCCGTCCGGGACGACTGTTCTGGGCTTCGCTGGCGGGGGCCGTGGTGCTGCTCGTGGTCCTCACGGCGGTGTTCGACAACGTCATGATCGCCTCCGGGATCATGACGTACACGGAGCAGAACATTTCCGGAGTGCGGATCGGACTCGCGCCGCTCGAGGACTTCGCCTACCCCGTGGCGGGTGTACTGCTGCTGCCCGCGCTGTGGCTGCTGCTGGGCCGGGAACGGGCGGGGGCGGCGTCGTCCCCCGGGGCCCGAGGTGCCGAGGAGGGGAGGGGACGTGCTCA
>NZ_JASDCY010000113.1:0-2202 GCF_030407675.1 Kocuria sp. APC 4018
AGACAGTAGCACCGGGAGCCAGAGCGCCGGACGGATGCGGGCGGGGTAGGGAAGGCTGCGCTCCCGTCCCCGCCCGCGGCAGGCGTGGCCCGCACCATGCCTGCTGCGCCCCCGTCTCCCGGGCTCCGCGGGCTCCTCCCCGATGCGGGAGCGGTAGGGCGTTGCGGATAGAGTGAAGCGCATGGCACGCACCCAGGAGCTGCGCCCCGGCGTCTACGTGATCGGCACCGACAACTGGAGACTGAACTCCGGTCTGGTGCTGGGCACTCAGCGCGCCCTGGTGGTGGACACGGGTGCCGGACCGCGTCAGGGCCGGGAGATCCTGGCCGCCGTCCGCGAGATCACGGATCTGCCGCTGACCGTGGTGAACACCCACGCCCACTACGACCACTTCATGGGCAACGCCGTGTTCGCGCGCGCCGGCGCCACCGAGTTCTGGGCGCACAAGGCCTGTGCCAGCGCGATGGCCGAGGTGGGGGAGTACCAGCGCAGCTTCGTGAGCACGCAGGAGCCGGAGATGGGTGCCGGCGAGGGGATCGACACCCGCCTGGTGCTGCCCACCAACACCCTGCCCGGCACGGGCCTGCGCCCGTCCCTCACACGCATCGACCTGGGCGAACGGCCCGTGACCCTGTTCTTCCTGGGCCCCGGCCACACGGACAACGACGTCTGCGTGGGCGTGGACGACGTCGTGTTCTGCGGGGACCTCGTGGAGGAGGGCGCGGACCCCAACTTCGAGGACGCCTTCCCGCAACGGTGGGTGGAGTCCCTGCGCGCGCTGGCCACCCTGGAGCGCTACACCGCGTTCGTGCCCGGCCACGGCACGCCCGTGACCGTCAACTTCGTCACGCAGCAGGCGGACACCATGGAGCTGGCCCTGCGCCGCGCCCGCGAGGTGCAGGTCACGGAGGACGGCCCCTCCACCGCCGCGATGTACCGCCTGCCCTACCAGGCCGGTGTGGCCCGGGTGTTCCTGGACCGCTGGGCGCTCATCGAGTCGCAGAGCGCAGCCGACGTGCCACCATCGACCATCCCAGAGCAGCTGCGGCCGCAATCCCCAGATACCCCGCCGTCAGCGTGACGCGCCCGCCGAACGTGCCCGCCAGCGCGGGATAGGGCCACCAGATGGCCACGGCCAGCAGCGCACCGGTGAACACGATCAGCGTGACGGCGGTGCCCAGCCGCGGCCTCGCGGGAGCAGTCACGGTGGCGCCCCGGTACCCGTACGGCTGGGGATCCCAGGCCCCGCGCTGGGCCCGCGGCACGTTCCGCCGCTCCGCATCCCTCGCCGCCGACGCCGCCCGCTCCAGTTCCCGGGCCTGCCGTTCGTGCGCGGGGGGCACGTAGGCGCTGTCCCCGCGGTCCTCGCTCCATGCGCGCGCCTGGCGGCGGTAGGAGCGCTCGTCCATGAACCGGCGGTAGCTGCCGGCCGGGGTGCTCCCTGAGCGGAGGCGGGTGCGTGCCACGGCGGCGTCGATGAGCTGTGTGGCCAGGGCCGCCAGGACACCCCAGCCGCCCACGATGAGCAGGGCGGCCAGGGCATCCGTGGGGCGGTGCCAGCCGTTGAGCACGGTGGTCATGCCCACCACGGCCGCGAGGAACGCGCCCCACCGTCCGGCGCGGGCCCGGCGGTGCGGCGGGGCCACGAGCAGCGCCGCCATGAGGAGGGAGGCCGCCGCGGTGGTGTGGCCGGAGGGGAACGAGTTGGAGGCGATCTGCTGCACCCCCAGGTCCGGCTTGTCGAAGACCCCGTGCTTGAGGAACTGGGTGCTCACGTTGGCGGCAACCACGGCCACGGCCGCGCACGGAGCGGCCACCCACCGGCGGTAGCGCACGGCCCACACCAGTGCCAGGGCCCCGGCGGCCACCGCCACCACCTCGGGCAGGTACTGGGCTGCCACGAGCACGAAGGACGGGAAGAACGTGTTGCGGTCTGCCTTGGCCTGCTGCAGGGCGGTCTCGTCCAGGGCCTGACCGGTCACCGTGTTCAGCCCGGCCTGGGCCACGAGCAGCACGAGCCCCCACAGCAGGGCCACGGACAGTGCCGCAGCTACCACGGTTCCCGCGCTCAGCGGCCTGGCCGGCGGCGCAGACAGGTGACCCGGGGAGCCGGGAACCGGAGCGGGGGCACCGTAGCCGTAGCCGCCGCCGCTGTACGCGGGCGCGCGGTACTGGCCGCCGCGGTACGGATCACCGGGCTGG
>NZ_JASDCY010000114.1:0-1950 GCF_030407675.1 Kocuria sp. APC 4018
GTAGCTAAGACCCACAGCGCTGATGGTACTGCACTCGGTAGGGTGTGGGAGAGTAAGTCACCGCCGGAATCAACGTAGGATGGGTTGAGGCCCCACCAGGACCACTCACACCGAGTGGACCAGGTGGGGCCTCCCCACATTTAACACGCATTCCATGGCCCGGGGCCACAAGCCCCCGGGCATAGCCCGGCGCATGCTGGGCTCCCCAGCCCCAGCGGGGCAGGCTCCCAGTCCACTCAGGGCCTGGTGCTCCCCACTCCGGGCCTGGTGCTCTCTAAACCGGGTGTCGTACTCTGCGCTCCGCGCACAGCCCGTCCGTGGGCCCCGGCCATCGACGCTGCCTGTGCGCGCCACGGTCCGAGTTCGCCGCGGTGAGTTCTTCCCGTCGTCGTCTCGACGAGGTGACGATGAGCGTCCCGTCTCTGTGCCGATGAGATGCCGGTGGTCTTCCCATCGCCTTCCCTTGGCACTGACGATGATCTTCCTGTGCCTGGACCGACGGGTTGGTCATGGTTAGCCGTGCCTGGTGCGACCGGTTTGGCTCTGCGGCGGGTTAGGGGTTGTCGCCGTCTCCATGTGCGGGTGTTTCGGCTGTCCTCTGACCGCCGGTCGATCTGGTGCCCCACACGTGTCAGGGGCGCGCCGTGTGACACGGCGCGCCCCTGGAAGGCGTGGCGGTTGCTGTTCAGCGAACCGCGGCGCTGGGGGAGTTGCGCAGCCGCCCGTCCTTCCCTCGCAGCATTTTGTCCATGACCGCGGCGATGGCTCCGTCGCCGGTGACGTTGCACGCGGTGCCGAAGGAGTCGATGGCCACGTACGTGGCGATCATGAGCCCCACGGCAGTTTCGTCGAAGCCGAGCTGCGACTGCAGGATCGCCACGGCCGCCATGATGGCGCCGCCGGGCACGCCCGGTGCCGCGACCATGGTCACGCCCAGCAGGAAGATGAACCCGACGTACTGCCACGTGTCGATGGGCATGCCAGAGATCGTCATGATCGCCGTGGAGAACAGCACGATCTTCATGGTGGATCCCGACAGGTGGATCGTGGCGCACAGGGGGATCGTGAAGCCGGCCACTCGCTCGTCGACGCCATTGCGGCGGGCGCACGCCAGGGTCACCGGGATGGTCGCGGCCGACGAGGCCGTGCCCAGGGCGGTGGCGTAGGCCGGCAGCATGTTCTTGAGCATGACGAACGGGTTGCGCCTGGTCACCACTCCCGCGATCCCGTACTGGATGAGCAGGATCACGATGGTCATGATGAACGCGAGCACGACCACGCGCAGGAATGTGGAGATCACCAGCGCGATCTGGCCGTTCATGGTGAGGCTCAGGAACATGCCGAAGATGTAGAGCGGCAGGAGAGGGATGATGACCTTCTCCACCACGCGCATGACGATGGTGCGCAGTTCCGCGAAGCCGGAGTGCAGGGTGGTTCCCCGCACGAACGTGATCCCCACACCCAGGCAGAAGGCCAGGACGAGTGCTGTCATGACGTCGAACACCGGGGGCATGGCGATCTCGAAGTAGCCGCTGAGCGCGTGCTCCTCCGGATTCTCGAGCCCGTCGATCGACTGTGTCCCGCCCAGCAGCCAGGGATAGCTGCTCTGGGCCACGAGGAACGCCAGCAGCCCCGCAAAGACGGTGGAGCCGTAGGCGACCGCCGCGGTGACCGCGAGCCACTTGCCGGCGCCCCGCCCCAGCTCGGCGATGGCCGGGGTGACGAGACCCACGATGATGAGGGGGATCAGGAAGCCCAGGAACTGGCTGAAGATGCCGTTGAACGTCATGAACACTCGAGCGAGCCACTCGGGCATGACTGCTCCGAGTGCACTGCCGAGGACGATGGCTGCGACAACGCGGACGAGCAGGTTCTGGAAGAGGGATCTCAAGCGCATGCTCCATTATCAACGCAACCTGGCCACCGGCCCTTCACCAGGGTCCTCGCGTG
>NZ_JASDCY010000115.1:0-1896 GCF_030407675.1 Kocuria sp. APC 4018
CCAGGCACGCGGGGAGACCCCCGCCCCTCGAAGAACGGGGTGCCCTTTGGCCCGTGACGCCCGGCCGTGGGTAGCCTGGAGTGCGTGACTTTCTCCCAGACCTCCTTCCCCGCCCCCTCCGGCTCCGAGTGGTGGCGCGACGCCGTGATCTACCAGGTGTACCCCCGCTCCTTCAAGGACTCCAACGGAGACGGCATGGGTGATCTGGGCGGCGTCACCGAGAAGCTTCCCTACCTCAAGCGGCTGGGGGTGGACGCCGTGTGGCTCTCCCCCTTCTATCTCTCGCCGCAGCACGACGCCGGCTACGACGTCGCGGACTACCGCACCGTGGATCCCCGCTTCGGTTCGTTGGAGGACTACGACCGGATGCGCGAGGAGGCCCACCGGCTGGGGTTGAAGATCATCGTGGACCTGGTGCCCAACCACACGTCCGAGGACCACGAGTGGTTCCGGGCCGCCCTGGCCTCAGCACCCGGTTCACCGGAACGCGCCCGCTACATCTTCCGGGAGGGCAGGGGCGAGAACGGTGAGCTGCCGCCCAACAACTGGAAGTCCCTGTTCGGCGGCTCCGCGTGGACCCGCGTGGCGGACGGCCAGTGGTACCTGCACCTGTTCGACTCCTCCCAGCCGGATCTGGACTGGAAGAACCCGGAGGTGTGGGAGGAGTTCCGCGCCATCCTGCGGTTCTGGCTGGACCGCGGGGCGGACGGCTTCCGGGTGGACGTGGCCCACGGGATGATCAAGGCCGAGGGCCTCCCGGACTGGGACGAGCAGGTCCACATGGTGGAGGGCACCGCCGAGGAGGATGGCACCGAGGACGCCCACGAGCCCACCAAGACCATGGACACCGGCCCGTACTTCGACCAGGACGGCGTGCACGAGATCTACCGTGACTGGCACCGCGTGCTCCAGGAGTACCCCGGGGACCGGATACTGGTGGTCGAGGCGTGGGTGGGCCCGGCTCCCCGGCTGGCCCGCTACGTGCGCCCGGACGAGGCGCAGCAGGCGTTCAACTTCGACTTCCTGATCTCCGGGTGGCACCGCGACCGGATGCGGGACACCGTGGACGCCTCGCTGCGCGCCTACTACGAGGTGGGCGCGCCCTGCACGTGGGTGCTCTCCAACCACGACACCGTGCGCCACGCCTCCCGCTACGGCCTGGGCTCGCGCACCGCCTACCCCAACGGCATCGGCGCGCAGGACGAGCAGCCGCACCACGGCCAGGGCCTGCGCCGGGCCCGCGCCGCCGCGCTGGTGGAGCTGTCCCTGCCGGGTTCGGCGTACGTCTACCAGGGCGACGAGCTGGGCCTCCCCGAGCACACGTCCCTTCCCGACGCCGCCCGCGAGGATCCCACGTTCCACCGCACTGCGGGCGCGGAGCTGGGGCGCGACGGCGCTCGGGTGCCTCTGCCCTGGTCCCCCGTGGGCGAGGGGCTGGGCTTCGGCCCGAACCCGTGGCTGCCGCAGCCGGAGTCCTTCCGCGAGATCACGGTGGACCACCAGGAGGGCGATCCGCAGTCCACGCTCAACCTCTACCGGCGTGCCCTGGGGGTGCGCGGTGAACTGGGTCTGGGCACTGCGGACTTCACCTGGCACGAGCTGAGCGACGGTCCGGAGGGTGTGCTGGCGTACGTGCTCAGCACGAGCGAGGGCCGCACGGTGCTGGTGGCGGCGAACCTCGGGGAGGGTGACGCTGAGATCGCGGAGCTCTCGCGCGGCACACTGCTGCTCACGAGCGGCCAGGACGCGGTGATCGACAACCGCCTGACCGTGGACAGCGCGGTGTGGCTGGAACTCTGAGGTCCTGATCCCAGCCCCCGGTGTGGGGGGCGGCGCCGGATGCGGCGTGCACCCGGGGGCGGGGTCAACCGGTGCACCCGGGGCGGGGTCAGCCCG
>NZ_JASDCY010000116.1:0-1575 GCF_030407675.1 Kocuria sp. APC 4018
GCGCGCGGTGACCTGGACCGCGGAGCACATCCGACGCATTCCCGCCGCGGGCTACCGCGTGGCGGCGGTGGTGTGCGCCGAGCCGGACGCCCCTGACGGGCTCACCCTCTCGGACGGCACGCGGCTGCCGAACCTGCGCCGCTGGGACCGGATCATGGACCTGCTGGACGAGACGGGCATCCGCACCGTGATCGTGGCGGACGACGTCCCCACGGACCGCAGGTTCCTGCGCCAGCTCTCGTGGCAGTTCGAGGGCACGGACGTGCAGCTGGTGCTCACGAGCCGCCTCACGGACGTGGCCGGGCCCCGCATCCACTGGCGTCCCGTGGAGGGGCTGCCGCTGATGGCGGTGGACACCCCGCAGTTCTCCGGGGCCAAGTACGCGCTCAAGCGGGCCTTCGACCTGGTGATCGCCGCCACCGGGCTGCTCGTGACCCTGCCGCTGCTGCTCGTCACCGCGCTGGCCGTGAAGCTCCAGGACGGCGGTCCGGTGCTGTACCGGCAGGAGCGTGTGGGGATCGACGGCACCGCCTTCACGATGTACAAGTTCCGCTCCATGCGGCCCGGCGCGGACGAGGAGCTCGCGCACCTGGCCGAGGCCAACCGGGCCTGCGCACCCCTCTTCAAGGTTCCCGACGATCCGCGGGTCACGCGGGTGGGCCGCATCATCCGCGCGTGGTCCGTGGACGAGCTGCCGCAGCTGGTCAACGTGCTGCGCGGAGACATGGCCGTGGTGGGCCCGCGCCCCCAGCTTCCCCGGGAGGTGGCGCAGCTGCCGCAGCACGTCCTGCGCCGGCTCAAGGTCAAGCCCGGGATCACCGGTCCGTGGCAGGTGGGTGGGCGCTCGGAGCTCTCCGCGGAGGAGAGCACGCGCCTGGACCTGTCCTACGTGGAGAACTGGTCACTCGTGGGGGACGCCATCATCGTGCTCAAGACCGTCAAGGCGGTCCTCACCCGGCACGGGGCGTCCTGAGGTGGGAGCTGCCGTGAACCCGTGCGCCCTGCTCGTCCAGCGGAGCGAGGCCCGTGCCGGAGCCCGTTCCCGGCACCAGGAGGCGCACCACGTTCTCCACGCCGGCGGCGATCCTCGCGACCGCGTCCCGCGCGGCCTCGGGCCCCTGGCGGAAGGGGTCTGCCACGTCGTCCTGCACCACGGCCGGTTCCTGCGACAGCAGCAGGTGGTCGAGACCCACCACGTGCCGGGGTGCCCGCGCCGCGAGCCGTTCCGCCTGACCCAGCACCAGGAGCTTGGCCGCCTCTCGGGGCAGCTCGTCCACGAGCCATGCCCGCTGCTCGCCGGCCATGCAGATCACGAGGTCGGCTTCCCCGACCATCGCGGGGCTCACCTGGCGGGCCCGGTGCCCCCGGGGATCCAGGCCGCGCTGCGCGAGGGCGCGGGCGACGTCGTCCGCCACGGGCTCTCCCCGCAGCGCGCCGATCCCCGCGCTGGAGACGGTCCACCCGCTGGAGCGGGGCAGAAGCGCGCGGGCGACGACCTCCGCGGCGGGGGACCGCGCCACGTTGCCGTGGCACACGAAGAGCAGGTGGGGCATGGCTGACAGTGTAGAACCGGGG
>NZ_JASDCY010000117.1:0-1556 GCF_030407675.1 Kocuria sp. APC 4018
CCCTGCGTGTCAGGGTGAGTTGAGTCCAGTGGTTCACAGCAAGTCCGCCTGACGCAGGGCGAGATTCAGGATCGATCACCATGAGTAGTTCCACGTTCGCCCCGCCGTTGTCCGCGATCGCCGATGATGGACAGATGAGTGACGCTCACCCTCGTGCTGGTGGCCCGGCTCGGCGCCGGAGCTTCACCCCGGAGCAGAAGCTGGCGCATCTGGCCGCCTACGAACAGGCCTGCCAGGAGCAGCAGGGTGGGGCCTACCTTCGCCGGGAGGGCCTGTACTCCTCGCTGATCAGCGAATGGCGCCGGATGCGCGATGCTGGCGTGCTCGAAGGCAAGGCGGCCGATGAAGCCGTTGGCCGGCCGAGTGCGGAGCAGGCCGAAATCGCCCGGTTGCGCCGCCAGCTGGCCGCCTCCCAGCAGAAGCTGGCCACCACCGAGACCGCCCTGGACATCATGGGAAAAGCACACGCGCTCTTGGAGCAGATTTCCGAGAGCGCGGACACCGAGCAGCCGCGCAAGAAGCGCTGATGGGCGCCTACACCGAGCTCACCGCCGCAGGCGTGACCACCCGGGACGCAGCGGGACTGACCGGGGTGTCGCGGGCCACCGCCACCCGCCGGCGGGCCCGGACAGCACCGGGACCTCGGACCGCGGTGGAGCCGGCCAACCGGCTCAGTCGCGTTGAGCGGGAACGGGTGCTGGAGGTGCTCAACAGTGACGAATTCGTCGACCAGCCCCCGGCCCAGGTCTACGCCACGCTGCTGGAGCGCGGGGTGTACCTGTGCTCGATCGCCACCATGTACCGCATCCTCGCAGCCGCCGCGCAGGTGAAGGAACGCCGGCGCCAGGCCCGTCACCCGGCCCGAGCGATCCCTGAGCTGATGGCCGACGGATCCGGTCAGGTCTACACCTGGGACATCACCAAGTTGCCCGGCCCGGCCAAGGGCGTCTACTACGACGCCTACGTGATGCTCGACGTCTACTCCCGCTACATCGTCGGCGCCCACGTCCACGCCCGAGAGTCCGGGCCTCTGGCCGAGGAGATGATGAAGGAGATCTTCGGGGTTCACGGTGTGCCCACCGTGGTGCACGCCGACCGCGGCACCTCGATGACCTCCAAACCTGTGGCCGCGCTGCTGGCCGACCTCGGCGTCACCCGTTCCCACTCCAGACCCAGCGTGAGCAATGACAACCCGTATTCCGAGGCGTGGTTCAAGACCTTGAAGTACGCCCCGGTCTTCCCGGACCGCTTCGGCTCTCTGGCCGACGCCCGGGCGTTCATGGCCGGTTTCGTCGAGACCTACAACCACGGACACCGTCACACCGGGATCGGGCTGCACACCCCCGCCGACGTCCACTACGGCCACGCCGCGACCGTGAGTCAGCAGCGCTCAGCGGCCCTGGCCGCGGCCCGCGCTACTCACCCCGAGCGCTTCTCCACCACCGCTGACCCGAAAATCCTCGCGCTACCCACCCACGCCTGGATCAACCAACCAACCGCCGCCGAACCGGTAGCCGCCTGACACCCACTGGCCTCAAACACCTTGAAAAATTCCG
>NZ_JASDCY010000118.1:0-1493 GCF_030407675.1 Kocuria sp. APC 4018
TCAGGGCGGATTCAACTGGTTGTCGCAACACCCTGATCGTGAGGGTGTGTGGTGGGACGAGATCCAGAGGAATCAGCGGTGCCGGCGGGTGCGCGTCGACAGTGGCAAGCGGATCGGGCGATCAGACCGAAGCTGCGGTCGCCGGGGCATCCGAAGTACCGCCGGGATGTCGAGTCAGCGTTCTGGGATCAGATAGCGCTGGGATTGCTGGCAGAGGAAGCGGCTCGTGTCATCGGCGTGGCCCCTGCGGTCGCGACGCGCTGGTACCGCCAGCATGGTGGGATGCGCCCGTTCATGCCGCCGACGCCGTCAGGGCGTTACCTCAGCTTCACCGAGCGTGAAGAGATCGCGATTCTTGTCGCGAAAGGTCATGGTGTGCGGCAGATCGCGCGCACGATCGGCCGCGACCCAGGAACGATCTCGCGCGAGTTACGCCGAAACGCCGCGACACGGGGCCTCACGCGTGACTATCGCGCGTCGGTCGCGCAGTGGAAGGCCGACATGGCAGCGCGGCGGCCGAAGGAAGCCAAGCTCGTGGCGAACCCGCGGTTGCGCGAGTACGTTGAGCAACGACTCAGCGGCCACATCGTCGACGAGGACGGAAACGTCGTGGCCGGGCCGCCGGTAGAGAAATGGACGGGCCGTAACAAGCCACGCCGCAAGGACCGGGCGTGGGTGCGCGCGTGGAGCCCGGAGCAGATCAGTAGGCGCCTGCCCCTCGATTTCCCCGATGATGAGTCCATGCGCATCAGCCACGAGGCGATCTATCAATCCCTCTACATCCAAGGCCGAGGAGCGTTGAAACGTGAACTCATCTTGTGCCTGCGCACCGGGCGTGCGCTGCGCGCCCCGCGGGCGCGCGCGCAGCGCACGACGTGGGCGCACGTCACGCCCGAAGCGCTCATCAGTGAACGGCCTGCTGAAGCCGACGACCGTGCAGTGCCGGGCCATTGGGAGGGCGACTTGATCATCGGGCTGGAACGCTCCGCGATCGGCACGCTCGTGGAGCGCACCACCCGCTACACGATGCTCGTTCACCTGCCCCGCGAGGAAGGCTATCGGCACAAGGAATCAGTGAAAAATGGGCCGGCCCTGGCCGGGTACGGCGCGATCACGATGAAGAACGCGTTGTCGACGACGATGACACGTCTGCCGGTGGAGTTGACGCGTTCACTGACGTGGGACCGCGGCAAGGAAATGTCCGCGCACATAGCGTTTCGTGTCGAGACAGGCATCCCGGTGTTCTTCGCCGATCCGCACTCACCGTGGCAGCGCGGCACCAACGAGAACACGAACGGCCTGCTTCGTCAGTACTTCCCCAAGGGCACTGACCTGTCACGCTGGTCGGCACACGAGATCAACGCCGTGGCGCACACGCTGAACACTCGTCCACGCAAGAGCCTGGGGTGGAAGACACCTGCCGAGGCACTGAACGAGCAGCTAAAGTCTCTCCAAGAAGCCGGTGTTGCAACGACCAGTTGAATCCGGTCAGT
>NZ_JASDCY010000119.1:0-1385 GCF_030407675.1 Kocuria sp. APC 4018
GGTGGCGTTTTTCCAGGCGCTGGAACGTGGGGATGGCAGCATCACAGTGGCTGCTCGCGATGTTGGTGTGAACCGGAATACCGCATACGGCTGGGCACGTAAAGCAGGGATCCGTGGTCGCGGGATCCCCAGCACCGGGCCGCACCCGCGGAAGGACGAGTACTTTCAGCTCAGGGCCGGAGGCCTCTCGCGGCGTGAAGCGGTAGCCATCGTCGGAGTCCATGAGCGCACCGCGCAGGAATGGGACCGCGGCATCAAACACACGGGCCATGTCCGCATCTATCCAGATGGCCGCCGGGTGGACTACAACACCGGTATGACCACACTCCTCGCGGGTCCTGCGCTACCAGCTCTGGAAGCCCAACTAGATCCCCGCTTCCTCACGCTGAAGGACCGGGAAGTGATCGCTGACCTGCACCGTGCTGGCCACAGCTTGCGTGCGATCGGCCGAGCGTTGGGCAGGCCGGCCTCGACGATCAAACGCGAGCTCGATGCCCGTTCAGTGGACGGGGCGTACCAGCCGTATGCCGCTCAGCGTGGCTGGGCAGCATCTCGGCCCCGGCCGAAGAAACCCAAGCTCTGCCTGCCTTCCCGGCTGCGGGACTACGTCCAGGACAAGCTCATGCTGCGGTGGTCTCCGGAGCAGATCAGTCACACTCTGGTCAAAGAGTTCCACGACGATGAGAGCATGCGAGTGAGTCCCGAGACTATCTATCAGGCCCTCTACCTCCAGGCCCGTGGCGGTCTGAAACGGGAGGTCGCAGCCGCGCTGCGCACCGGCCGGACCCGCCGCAAGCCCCACAAACATCCTGATCAACGCACCTCGCGGTTCGTTGATCACATGGTGATGATCTCCGACCGCCCACCGCAGGTCGAGGACCGGGCCGTGCCCGGGCACTGGGAAGGCGATCTCATCGTGGGCCCCGGCAGCGCCTCGGCGATCCTCACCTTGGTCGAGCGTTCCACTCGCTACGTTCTGCTGGGGCACCTGCCCGGTGGCCACAGCGCCGAGGAAGTCCGAGATGTGCTCACAGCGCTGATCACCACGTTGCCCGCACACCTGCGGGGCTCACTGACCTGGGACCAGGGATGCGAGATGGCACGGCACAAACAATTCACGGTCGCGACAGGGGTGCCGGTGTACTTCTGCGACCCCCACTCACCATGGCAGCGCGGTAGCAACGAGAACACCAACGGCCTGTTGCGTCAGTACTTCCCCAAGAGCACCGACCTTCGGCCTTACAGCCCGCAGGACCTCGAGCACGTCTCACAGGAACTCAACGCACGCCCACGCAAAACGCTCAACTGGGATACCCCAGCCGAGCGTCTGCGTGATCTACTGACAACCACATAACCATCAGGTGTTGCGAGGACCCCTAGAAACC
>NZ_JASDCY010000120.1:0-1303 GCF_030407675.1 Kocuria sp. APC 4018
GGCGGGCCTTTCGCGAGTCCAGTTCAGGGACAACGACCCTGGATGCGTTCACCCGAAAAACATCATCACCCCTAGTCAGAGCAATCTTTCGGGGGTGTAGGTGGACAGGTGGGCCTGTGAGCCGGGTTCTGTGCCGCGGCCGGTTGCCCGCACCGCGGTGACGACCATCCATCTAGGCCGTGCGTTGCCGCACGGCTCAAGCAGCCTACCCGGACGCTCGGGCGAGCAGCCCTCGAACGCGCCCTGCATGGCCTTGCTCCGGACGGGGTTTACCGAGCCGCACCGGTCACCCGGCGCGCTGGTGGTCTCTTACACCACCTTTTCACCCTGACCCGCACGTGGCGGGCGGTCTGTTTTCTGTGGCACTGTCCTGCGGGTTTCCCCGAGTGGGTGTTACCCACCGTCCTGCTCTGCGGAGCCCGGACTTTCCTCGAGACGCCGTCGCGAACGACGACGCCGCGCGGTCGCCCGGCCCACCTGTCCGCCCCGATCCTACCGCGCGAGAAGGCCGCCCCGCCGTTCCCCGACCGGCGGACGCGGCCGGAGCATGCGATCCGCTCACGCCGCCCCGGGGCCCGGGCGTGGGCCGACCCACGCGTCAGAGCACGAGCATGGCCGAGCACTCGGGGCACTGCGGAATCATGGACTCCGGCGTGGCCTCCAGCGCGGCGGCGTCCGCGGGGCTCAAGCGGGTGCCGCATGCACCGCACGTCCCGTGCTCCCAGCGGGCGACGGCGATCCGGCCGCCCCCGCGCGCGGTCCGCAGCGCGTCGTAACGGGCGAGCAGGCCCGCGTCCGTGGCCGCGGCCAGCCGGGAACGCTGCTCCCCCAGCGCGGCGTGCTGCTCCTTCAGGGCGGCGAGCTCCGCGTCCCGCTCCGCCACCGCCGCGCGGGCCTCGGAATCCGCCGCGCGCAGCAGGGGCAGCTTGCGCTCGCGGTCCGCCGCGACCTCCTCCGCGTGGTCCATCGCGGCGAGCTGCGCCTCCTCCGCGGCTGCGCGCTGGGCCGTGAGCGTGTCGATCTGGTGCTGGATGCCCATGAGGTCCTTGGAGGTGCCTCCCGCGTTGAGGCGCTGCGTGTCCCGGTCGATCTTGGCCTGGATCGCGGACACCGCGGCCTCGGCGCTCTCCACCGCGTCCTGGGCCCGGCGCTGGGTGGCGTCCAGCTCCTGGGCCGCCGCGATGGCCTGCGACCGGCGCCGCATGAGCCCGGCCACGGTCTCCGAGCTCTGCAGGGCCTTGGCCCGGTTCAGCGTGGTCAGGATCTGGGAGTCCACCGACTGGAGGTCGAGCAGAGCGGGCAG